>DDAD01000167.1 GCA_002333205.1 Pedobacter sp. UBA2067 | reverse complement strand
ATTCACTATAATGCGCAGATGAGTCCGAACATGGTCCGCAACATCTGCGATATCAATGATGCTGGCAGGAGTTTGATTAAGCGGGCAATGGAAAAGCTGGGTTTATCTGCCCGGGCATATGACCGCATTTTGAAGGTCTCCAGGACAATTGCGGATCTGGCAGGGACTGAAAAGATTGAGCTGGAACATCTGGCAGAAGCTATTCACTACCGCAGCCTGGACCGTGAGCGTTGGACGGGTTAGTATTCTTCGTCGTCGTCGAACAGGTCCTCATCCTCTTCTTCCTCCTCCTTGTATTCGGAGATCTCCCTGCCGATCAGGTTTACCTCTTCATTGGGTTCAAAGAGCGGTAAAGCGGTTTCATCGTCCAGTTTAAGCCACTGGTTCTCCTCATCTTTCTGGATCTGCAGGTATTCTTTTCCGTCCTTGTAAATTGTGTAGGTATCATTTCCCTCTGGGAAAACGGCGTAATGGATATTTGCGACAATGATATCAAATGGTTGCTGCATGATGCTTTGTTCTGGTTACGTTATTGTTGGCTGCTCTTTAGTTGCAGCATAAATTCTATAAACTTCTTGTGCCCGTAATTGGCTGCGCCTTCCTCATTGAAGCTGATGCGCCCCTGTTTATCAAACACGATGGTGGTTGGCAGATTGCCTTTAAAAAGTTGTTCGGGAATGTTACTGGCGACCTCATAAACAGGCATGCCGTATTTCTTTTTCTGCATGAATTGTTGGGCTTCAGGCAACTTGCTATCTGCATCTACCAGCAGAAATACAAAATCCGGGTCATCTTTAAACTGCGTGTAGAGCTTCTGTATGGATGGCATCTCGGCCAGACATGGCGGGCACCAGGTCGTCCAGAAGTTCAGGAACACCACTTTTCCCTTAAGGTTGCCAAGATCGACGACATTGCCGTTCAGGTCTTTGAACCGGATGCCACTCAGGTCCGCGGCAGGTGCAGCATTACGCATTGCTGCCGTTGCCGGCGTGCCTGGTTTAAACAAGCCAATCTCCATTAAACCGCGCAACATGAAAGCCTTGGCAGATGGTACGAAAACCATCAGCAACACAAAGCATAACAGCAGTGTGTTGAAGTAGTGTTTCTTTATGAAGGCTATATTAATCATAGGGTAATGTTTCTTACAAATATACCAATTAATGCGGAGGCCAAATGGCGTTGTACGCGCAAAACCCTGCCTGCAGATCAATTGAAATGTAAAATTAAAACCAGTATGCGGTTTTGTTGTTTATTAACCATCTAACTAATTATCTGTCTATGAAAGAGGAAGAATATTTCCAGGTCGCGCCTGGGATTTGGGGAATGCGAATCGTGTTCGTGAACATATACATGGTCGAAACAGGTGATAAAGAGTGGGTGCTTATCGATGCAGGTTTACAGGGCAGCGGCGGTCGCATAAAGCGAATGGCGGCCTCTTTATTCGGGGAGGATGTACCTCCTAAAGCGATTATACTTACTCATGGGCACTTTGACCATGTAGGCGCCATACATGATCTGCTCTCGACCTGGAAGGTGCAGGTTTACGGGCATTTTTACGAGATGCCGTACCTTACCGGACATTCCGCTTACCCACCACCGGATTCTACTGTAGGTGGCGGTTTGATGAGCTCCATGGCCTTCCTTTACCCTAAGAAGCCAATTAATCTGGGTACCAGGGTCCATGCACTTTCAAAAGAAGGTACAATCCCACACATGCCGGATTGGATCTATATACATACCCCTGGTCATACACCAGGCCACATTTCGCTATACCGCGGCCGTGATAAGGTGCTGATTGCAGGAGATGCATTTGTGACTACCAAACAAGAGTCCGTAATGTCCATAATTTCACAGCGCAAAGCAGTAAGTGGTCCGCCGAAATACTTTACACCAAACTGGCTTGCGGCGGCACTTTCCGTCAAAAAACTACGGGATTTAAGACCTGAGATCGCTGCGACCGGGCATGGTATGCCGATGTCGGGTGAGGAACTGATTGCTGGTTTAGATAACCTGGTGAACAACTTTAAGGAAGTGGCTATACCGAGTAGCGGCCGCTATGTGAATGAGCCGGCAAAGACCAACAAACAAGGAGTACAGCACTTACCACCGGCACCATTGGGTAAAACTTTATTGGTAGCTGTGGTTGCGCTTTCTGCGGTGGTGGCATTTAGTATAGTAAGAAAAGCGAAACGAGGATACTAAAACCTATAAAACATATCCCTAAATGCAAAAGGCCCCAAGATGGGGCCTTTGCTATAGTTAAAACGTACTAAAAACTGCGTTTACTTTCAAGTTTAAAAGCAGAAATGCCTTTAAACCTGTCGTTGCGACTTAGATCAACTCAACGCTTCTGCTAACAAACGCTGTTAGATCAGCACCAGTCAACATACCTTGAGCAAGTAATGCAAGGTCAACCGCTTGTTTAGCAAGTTTAGCCTGCGCATCTGCATCTTCGGTCTGAAGAATTCGGCTTACCAGCTTGTGATTACCGTTAATTGCGACTTTATAGCTATCCGGCATACTTCCGTAGAAGCCCATACCGCCGCCCATAGCAGCCATATCTTTCATCCTGCGCATAAACTCATCCATGGTTACCGTTACTGGTAGTTCTTCTGGGTTTAAGGCAACAATCTCCACGTTATATCCTGGCTTACTGATTGCTTTTTCGAATACTTCCTTAACGGTTTTCGACTGCTCNNTCAGTCAGTACGGACTCTAAGTTCTCGTCTTTTTCAATCAGCTTGCTTGCGACGCTTGAATCTACACGCTTTAAGGATGTTTTTTCAAGTTTCTGCTCCAAAGAGTTGATGAAATGATTGTCAATTGGCGAGTCCATTACCAATACATCGTAATCATGCTTGTTTGCGGATTGGATGAAACTATCCTGTTTCGCAGGGTCGTTACTGTAGATCAGCACAACCTGGCCATTTTTATCTGTCTGGAAGTCTTTTACCTTTTCTTTATATTCTTCAATGGTGAAGTTCTCTTTCTTGGTGTTGGTTAGCAAAGCGAAGTCTTTTGCTTTATCGTAGAATTTCTCTTCGCTTACCATACCGTACTTCACGAACAAACCAATATCAGACCACTTCTCTTCGAAACCTTTACGGTCTTTATTGAACAGCTCCGCAAGTTTGTCGGCTACTTTCTTGGTGATGTAGCTATTGATCTTTTTAACGTTGCTATCGGCCTGCAGGAAGCTTCTTGAAACGTTCAAAGGAATATCTGGTGAGTCAATTACCCCATGTAACAACATCAGGAATTCGGGAACGATATCTTTAACCTCGTCTGTAATGAATACCTGACGGGAGAATAATTTGATCTTATTGCGTTGCAGATCGAAGTCGTTCTTCACCTTAGGGAAGTACAATACCCCGGTAAGGTTAAACGGATAATCTACATTCAGGTGAATCCAGAATAATGGATCCTCAGAAAACGGATAAAGTTGTTTGTAGAAATCCAGGTAATCCTGATCTGACAAATCTGCAGGAGCTTTGGTCCAGATCGGGTTGGTGGTATTGATAATCTTATCTACTTCAACCGACTTGGTCTTTGGTTTACCTTCTTCATCTTCGCCATCTGGTTCCTGTACGGTGGTCATGCCGAATTTAATGGGCACTGGCAGGAATTTACCATATTTATCAAGGATCTCTTCAAGCTTGTGCTTGCTTAAGAACTCCTCAGATTCTGCATTGATGTGCAGGATAATGTCTGTACCGCGGGTGGTTCTGCTGCCTTCAGAGATCTCATAGGTTGTACTTCCGTCACAAACCCATTTCGCCGCTTCAGCACCTTCCTGGTAAGATAAGGTTTGAATCTCTACCAGATCAGCCACCATAAACGCAGAATAGAAGCCTAAACCAAATTTACCAATGATCTCATTGGCATCTTTAGCGTCTTTAAACTTCTCCACGAATTCACTTGCACCAGAAAAAGCCACCTGATTGATGTATTTTTTGATCTCTTCGGCGGTCATACCTAAACCATTATCACTGATGGTGATGGTTTTCTTCTCTTCATCAACCGCAACTTCTACAAGTGGGTTACCCAACTCGCCGTTGTACTGACCAAGTGCCGCTAATCTTTTAATCTTTTGAACTGCATCAACCGCATTCGAAACCAATTCACGCAAAAAGATCTCATTGTCTGAATACAGGAATTTCTTAATGATCGGGAAAATGTTTTCGGTGTGTATGGAAATGTTTCCTTTTTCTTCTATGCTCATAATAAATTAATGGTTTTAATACCTGGGGCATATCAAGCCTTGTTCCAATCTGTTGAACTGTCAATTTGACAGGCATATTGCTAAACTGCAAATTACATTCTGCGCTTTATCCTTATCTTTGAACCTTAATGGAATACAACGTACACACCCTGCCGAATGGCATCAGATTACTCCATGTACCCAGCGCATCTGCGATCTCGCATGCCTGTATCCTGATTAACAGCGGATCCAGGGATGAAGCCGAACACGAATCCGGACTGGCGCACTTCATTGAGCATCTGGTCTTCAAACGCACTGAAAAAAGAAGCACCAACCAGATCCTGAACCGGCTGGAAAGTGTGGGTGCCGACCTGAACGCTTACACCACCAAAGAATATACCTGCATCCATGCCTCCTTCCTGAACCCTTACCTGGATCGTACGCTGGAGCTGTTCAACGATATCATGTTCCACTCTACCTTCCCGGAGGAAGAATTGGAAAAAGAAAAAGGCGTGATCCTGGACGAGATCGCTTCGTACCTGGACCAGCCCGAAGAAGCCATCTACGATGATTTCGAAGACCTGGTATTTGCAGGCCATTCGCTTGGCAGGAACATCCTGGGTACCACAGAATTTGTTTCAAAGCTTTCTAGAGCGGACATCAAAGCCTTCATGGAAAGGAATTACCACACCGATAAGATGGTGATTGCAGTGTTGGGTAATTACTCGCTGAACAAGCTAATCAAAACCGGTGCAAAATACTACGAAGGCATCCCTACAAACCTTTATAAACCCAACCGCATAGCACCGGAAAAGGCTAGCACCGTGGATATCGTATCCGAGAAACCAATTTCCCAAGCCCACGTTGTTTTAGGTTGTCAGGCATATGATCTGCATCATCCATACAAAACAGGCTTACTGCTGCTTAACAACATCATCGGAGGAACCGGAATGAGCTCCATTCTGAACCTGCAGATCCGGGAGAAGTATGGCATTGCTTATACCATCGAAACCGGTTACAGTCCGCTGAGTGATACCGGCATTTTTACCCTTTACTTCGGAACCGATAAAGAGAAGCTGGATCGTGCGAGAACACTGATCTTCAAGGAATTTAAGAAATTCAGGGAAAACCCGATGACGGAAATACAGCTACAGCGTGCCAAGAACAAGTATATCGGTCAAATCGCACTGGGTGAAGAAAACCGGATCGGGCTGATCATTTCTATGGCAAAAAGTCTGATGGACTACAACCAGATTGATAGCCTGGAAACAGTGTTTGCTAAAATCCAGGCAGTAACCACCCACGATATGGCTGAAATCGCCAATGAAATGTTGGCTGAAAATAATCTTAGCGGCCTAACTTTTTATCCTTTAAGCTAATATTCGTACTTTTGTACGCGCAATAAGCGGTATCAATGGCCTTTTGCCAGCTGTTACCGCGTGCGATCATCTAAAAAAGAAATACCAATGAAATTACCTATTGTTGCTTACGGCGATCCTGTTCTAAGGAAAGTTTGTACAGAAATCGACGAAAACTATCCGGACTTACAGCAGCTGATCTCGAATATGTTTGATACCATGTATGCTGCAAGTGGTGTTGGACTAGCTGCACCGCAGGTAAATCTTCCTATACGTTTATTCATTGTTGATACCGGTGAAGATGAAAAAGGCAATCCAGGTTACAAGAAAGTGTTCATCAACGCTAAAATCGTTGAAGAAACCGGCGAACCATGGGCTTTTAATGAAGGCTGTTTAAGTATTCCGGATATCCGCGAAGACGTTTACCGCAAACCAAACATCCGTATCACCTACTACGACGAGAACTGGGCTTTCCACGAGGAAGAAGTTACCGGCATGCCTGCAAGAGTAATCCAACATGAATACGACCACATTGAAGGTAAATTATTCACCGATACACTGGGTCTATTACGTAAAAGAATGCTGAAATCTAAGTTCGATGCCATCTCCAAAGGAAATGTGCGTACGGAATATAAAATGCGTTTCCCGCAGCAAAAAAAGGGACGTTAATAGCCTGGCTACGCTCCAGAAAGACTAATCACCTGACCGCCTGCTACGATCACCATTGTTGATCATCTGCATCAGCTTACCCCAGGCAAACGGGTTCAGCAGCGGGTTGGTCTGCGTCATATTCTTATTCAATGCACGATCATGGTTCAGACGCCAATTGAGGCCGGAGATCTCTCCCGCATCTCTTGAGAGTGTCTGAATCATGCCATTGATACTCTCTCCCGACAAGTTCTTCCGGGCAATCTCATAATCATCATCCGCAATTTTCATGGCCATAAAGTCCTTGGTAAACTCTTCCACCGTTGCCCATGGCGAAACCTGCACGGTACGCAGATAAACGATCTCCGCCTTCATTTTCACCATCTGCGTGTACTTCTGCTCCGTAATATCTTCCGGAATAGTGAGTTCCACCTTGGAAAAACCTATAGCGGTAAACTGAAGAATATCGCCGGGATGAGCAATGAAGGAGAAATAGCCTTTATAATTGGCAGAGAAGCTTTGGTTGGTCGTGATATTTGAGATGGTAACGTATGGTACCACCTGGTTGCTGTCTACATCAGTGATAATCCCGGAATACTGGATCAATCTTTTTTCCGCGCTTTGCTGTTGAGCAGAAGCGCTTAAAGAAAAAACAAGGATAAACAGGGACAAAATATACTTCATATACAAAAGTACTTCGAATAACGATCTCAGATCGTTAAAATATGTTAAATGCTTTAAGCTGGTTCAGCCAGATTAATGGCCTGAACAGCAGTAATTTCAGGCACAGCTTTCATGATGGCCTGCTCGATGCCGGCTTTCATAGTCATAAAGCTCATTTTGCAGGAACCACAGTTACCAAGCAACTTCAATTTAACAACATTATCTGCCGTAATCTCTTCTATTGCCACATCGCCACCATCTGCAATTAAATAGGGACGAATGGTATCCAGTGCCTGCTCCACTTGTTCGGTTAGATTCATTATTACTTGAATTAAAAATTAAATTTACTAAAAATTTAGGAATTCGCGGTCACGCCGTTGTTGATTGATACCTGCTGTGCCACACGACCGGCAATCTCCGCAAAGACTGCAGCCAGTGGGCTTTCCGGATTTAATGCAATCGGCGAGCCTTGATCTCCCGCTTCCATGATGCCCTGAACGATAGGAATTTCGCCTAAAAATGGCACTTCAAAGCCCGAAGCCAGTGCCCTACCACCATTCTTTCCGAAGATGTAGTATTTATTCTCTGGCAGCTCCGCAGGCGTAAAATAAGCCATGTTCTCTATAACGCCTAAAATCGGGATGTTGATACCAGGCATGCGGAACATTTGCAATCCCTTGCGGGTATCTGCCAAAGCAACCTTCTGCGGCGTCGTAACAATCACAGCCCCTGCAATCGGGAAGCTCTGCGTAATGGTGATGTGAATATCGCCGGTGCCCGGAGGTAAATCCACCACCAGGTAATCCAATTCACCCCAGTCTGCATCATTGAATAACTGTTTGATGGCGTTTGAAGCCATCGGGCCCCGCCATGGTACAGGCTGATTTGGATCAGCGAAGAAACCTAAGGACAGCAACTTAATGCCATACTTTTCAATCGGCAGGATTAAGGTTTTTCCATCCGCCGTTTCACGGGCATTTGGTTTTGCGTCAATCAGGCCGAACATCGTCGGTACCGAAGGACCGTAGATATCTGCATCGATCAAGCCTACCTTAGCACCATCAGCGCCTAAAGCAATGGCAAGGTTACTCGCAACCGTAGACTTCCCAACCCCTCCTTTGCCCGAAGAAACCAAAATGATGTTTTTGATGTTATTCAATTGGGTAGTATCAACCGGTTTGGTTACCCTGGAGGTAATGTTGATCAGAATGTTTGCCTCGGCATCTACAAAGTGCTTAATGGCATTCATGCAAGCATTCTTCAGCATGTCCTTCATTGGGCAAGCCGGGGTAGTAAGCTCCAGTGTGAAGCTGATGTTTTTATCTTCGATCTTTAGATCCTTAATCATGTTCAGGGTAACCAGGTCTTTTTTAAGATCTGGATCTTCTACATTTCTTAAGGCTGCTAAAACTTGTTCGTTGCTGATTATCATTACCCAAAATTAACAAAACATGGACACAATAGATTGATATAAGCCGTATTAACTGTAATTTTAACACGAAATAAACATTTGCAATTTGCGTTTGAGCAATAACCACCTAGAAAAAACATGCAATTTCCGAAAGTAAACATCCCAAAAAAATACATCAAAATTGGCGCTTGGGTTTTAGGTATATTTCTGGTAATCTGCATGGTCACAGGCGCTGTAGCCTATGGTAAACGCGAAGCTTTGCTGAAAAAGATGGTCGCCAGGGCCATCAGTAAAGCCAGGGCAGATTACAACCTGGATGTGAAAATCGGCAGCGCCGGATTTAGCGGTTTAAGTACCGTACACATGACCGATATCTCCGTGGTACCTCAGGATCGGGATACACTAACCACCATTTCCGACATGACCATCGGCGTTAAACTGATGCCTTTGCTCCTCGGCAACGTGAAGCTTGCAGAACTGGGACTCGATTCCGGCACCATAAACATCGTGGTTAAAGACTCGCTAACTAACCTCGACTTCATTCTAAAACGGAAGAAAAAAGACACTGTAAGCACCGGCAAGATGAACCTTGCAGACCTGGCGCATAACCTGCTTAACCAGATGTTGTACAAGATACCAGATGACATGCAGATCAAGAATCTGATGCTGCGGGTAAACGATAATGATACGGCTAAACTCAGCTTCCTAACCACCGAGGCAACCATCGTAGACGGCGCACTAAAATCAAATATCCTGGTTAATGGCAACGAGGCTACCTGGCACCTGAATGGCCTGCTGGAACCTGCGGACAAGCAGATGGACGTGACTTTCTTCGCCGACAATAAGAAAGTTGAACTTGCCTATCTGGATCATAAACTTAAGGCCCATGTAAGTTTCGATACCGTAAGAACCCAGCTGAAAAATGCGTCCTATAAAGGCGATGCTTACAAGATTACCGGCTCCTGGTCCATCAAAAACCTGTTGCTGAACCATCCTGCCATTGCATCAAACGATATTGTGGTGCCGAATGCTTCCCTGGATGCCGACTTGCTTGTCGGTGAAAATTACGTGGCACTAGACAGCAGCTCATCCATCTTCCTCCAGAATGCATCCATACACCCTTACCTGAAATACACCCTATCGCCGAATAAGATCTACGAATTAAAGGTACATACCGAGCAGCAGGATGCACAAACCTTCCTGGATGCGCTACCACAAGGCATGTTCGAGTCTCTGGAAGGCCTACAGGTTTCCGGTCAGGTAAAGTACGACATGAACTTCTACCTGGATACCAAAGAGCCAGACAGTGTGCAGTTCAATTCAACGCTGACGCCTAAGGATCTGAAGATCCTGAAATGGGGTACCACGAACCTGCAGCGGATCAACGAAACCTTCGTTTATACGCCTTACGAGTACGGAAAGCCAATGCGTAACATTACCATTGGTCCATCTAACCCAAACTTTACCCCTTTAAACCAGATCTCCAACAACTTCAAGAATGCCGTATTAACGGCAGAAGATCCTTCCTTCTTCAAGCATAAAGGCTTTGTGGAAGAATCTATCCGTAAGTCTATTGCGGTAAACTTTAAGGAAAACCGCTTTGTGCGTGGTGGTAGTACCATTTCGATGCAGCTCGTTAAGAACGTGTTCCTTAGCCGCCAGAAAACCCTTGCACGTAAGGTGGAGGAGATCCTAATCGTATGGCTCATTGAGAACAACAGACTCGTGTCCAAAAACAGGATGTTAGAAGTTTACTTCAACATTATTGAGATGGGTCAGAACATCTACGGTATTGGCGAAGCCTCCAGACAGTACTTCGGTAAATCACCGGCAGACCTGAGTGTCGGCGAAGGGATTTTCCTGGCTAACATTGTCCCAAGACCGAANNCGCAGAGGCCTTACCCCTGCTGACACCAGCAGCTACGGTTTCTACAATGTGCGTTTACGTGAAGGCTTAAGACAGTACCTAACACCAGACACCACTGAAATTGATACCACAGCCTTCGACAATGAGGATGATTCACTGCCAGTGATTATCACACAAGATGAATCTAAAAACCTGTTCGACCGCCTGTTTGGCCGGGGTAAAAAGGATACTGCAACCGTAAAACCGGCTCAAAGAGATACCACGAAAACCAGAAAGCAGCTGCGGGAGGAGCGCCGCGAAAGACGGCGGTTAGAGAAAGAGCTTGAAAAGGCTAAAAATGAGGATTGATACCAGAAACATGAACAACATACAAGTCGCTGATAAGGAATTTGAAATCTTCCTGGAGCATGAAAACATCAATAAACGCACTAGATTACTCGGCATACAGATCAATGTAGACTACGAAAACCGCTGTCCGGTATTCATTGGCGTGTTGAATGGCAGTATTCTGTTCATTGCAGACCTGCTGAAAGAACTAAACATCTCCTGCGAAGTAGAATTCATTAAGCTATCCTCCTATGAGGGTGGACTTGCAAGTACAGGCAAAGTGAGAGAGATTTTTGGTCTGCCCAGCAATCTCCATAACCGCGATGTAATCATCGTTGAAGATATCGTAGATACCGGCCGCACCATCAAACACATTATCGAAAAGCTTCAGGAACAAGATCCGGCGTCCATTAAGGTATGCTCACTGCTGTTTAAACCGAGTGCATTGCTTGAATNNTCTATAATGGCCTTGGGCGGAACTTAAAAGACATTTACCGCGCCGCAGATGCAGTTACTTTGCCTCAATCTTAAATATTTTTCTCACTTTTGCAGAATACTTTTAAGATTTTATGACCATACATAAGGAAGGTTACACATCGATTGCTTTAACACTGCTATTTATCTTTGTGTTAAACGCATTCATTGATTACAGATATGCCGACATCACCTGGTTGCGCTGGCTTATCTACGCTGTGTCGCTGGTATTATTTATTACCGTTCTTCAATTCTTCAGAAACCCTCGCAGACCGTTCATCTCGCAGGATAAAATGATCATTTGCCCGGCAGATGGTAAGGTGGTGGTAATCGAAGAAACCATTGAAGAAGAATATTTCAAAGACAAAAGATTACAGGTAAGCATTTTTATGTCGCCTGTAAACGTACACATCAACCGTAATCCGATTTCGGGTATTGTGCGTTTCTTTAAATACCACCCAGGCAAGTACCTGGCTGCATGGAACCCAAAATCCTCTACAGAGAATGAAAGAACTACGGTTGTCGTGGAACATGAATCCGGCACCCCGGTATTGTTCCGTCAGATCGCCGGTGCATTGGCCAGACGTATTGTTTGGTACGTTAAAGAAGGCGATGTGGTAGAACAAACCAAGGAGTTTGGCTTCATCAAGTTCGGCTCAAGGGTTGATCTGTTCCTGCCTTTAGGCACCAAGGTTGATCTGGAACTCAACCAGATTGTACGTGGTGGGATCACCGTGTTAGGCGAGCTTCCATAGTTCAGGAAAATACCATAACAAGAAAGCCTGCAACTCAACATTGCAGGCTTTCTTGTTTTTATATGATCGGGTTGTGCCTTTATGCCGGCACAAACGCGAGTTATATCAGCTGTTTTAAAGCGATCTCAAAGGCTGTTTTAGAAATACCGGTACGAGCATCAGAAGCTACATAAACGGCCTTTAGCGCTTTCTCAATAACCTCAGAAGCGTCAGTAAAGATAGCTTCGTCACTCATCTCCACGTTCTTCTCCATCAAATAGGCAAAAACACGCGCCATACCGCAGTTTGCAATGAAATCCGGAATGACCGACACGTGTGCATCTGCATGCTCCATAATTGGTCCGAAGAAAATTTCCTGATCTGCAAAAGGCACATTGGCACCACAGGCAATCACTTCTAAGCCGCCGGCAACAAGCTGGTCAACTTCTGCCTGTTTTACCAGTCTGGATGCTGCAGCAGGCACAAAAATCTCTGCATTTAACTTCCAGATCTGCTCACTGGCAAGATCAAATGGAATCAGGGCATCCGAGACAAGCGTGTTTCCTGCGCGATTGTTAAACAGGTCTGTGATCTCTTCCAAAGAAAAACCTTCAGGTTTAATCAATCCACCTACGCGATCGATAATACCAATAACCTTTACGCCATTTTTAGCCAGGTAATATCCTGCCGCAGCAGCAACGTTACCCCAGCCCTGTATAACCGCACGTTTCTGGCTTAAATCACCGCCCCAGATGTTATAATAATGACGAATCGATGCAGCTACACCATAACCGGTGATCATGTCTGCTACAACGTATTTACGTTTAATATTCGGGGTATATTCAAGATCTTCCAATACTTTAGATACACCGTAACGCAGCTGGCCAATCTGATGAATTCTTTCGTTTTCACGAGCACGGTAGTGACCGCTGATCACACCTTCTTGTGGATGCCATAAGCCGTAGCTTTCGGTGATTGGAATAACTTCATGAATTTCATCAATATTCAGGTCACCACCGGTACCGTAATAGCTTTTTAAAAGCGGCATAACGGCTTTATACCAGCGCTGAAGAACTTCTTTCTTTCTTGGATCTGCAGGGTCGAAGTTGATACCCGATTTCGCACCACCAATTGGCGGCCCGGATACGGTAAACTTTACTTCCATGGTCTTCGCCAGGGATTCTACCTCACGTTTGTCCAGGCCTTTACGCATACGGGTACCACCACCCGCAGCACCACCGCGCAGTGAATTGATCACCACCCATCCTTCGGCTTCAGACTCCTTGTCTTTCCATTCGAAGACGATTTCCGGTTGTTTCTCTTCGTAAATTTTTAAAAGCTCCTTCATTTGTGTGTTTGTTCTTTAGCGGAATATTGAAAATAAAAAAACCTCCCCGAGATGATCGGGAAGGTTTAAATATCTTGTTTGCGTGAAATTAAACTCTTCTGGATTTAATACGCGCAGCTTTACCAGTTAATGCACGTAGATAGTAAAGTTTAGATCTACGAACTTTACCGTAGCTGTTAACTTCAATTTTCTGAATGTTTGGAGAGTTGATAGGGAAAATACGTTCCACACCAACGCCGTTAGACATTTTACGAACAGTAAAGGTTTCGCTTGCACCAACGCTGTTACGTTGTAATACAACACCTTGGTAAATTTGAACACGTTCTTTATTACCTTCGCGAATTTTATAGTGTACACTCACTGTATCTCCTGATTTGAATGCAGGAACTTCATTTTTTGCGATTACCTGCTCTTCAACAAATTTTACTAAATCCATGATTTTAAGCTATTAAGCCGATCTTTTGTTGTATTAAAATCGGACTGCAATATTAAGAATAAATTTTAATTAATAAAAGCGATTTTTATTTTTTTCCACATTAGTTGATAATTCCACATTTGAAGCTTTTAAAGCCGTTTTTTTGTTGGAAAGATCTGTCCATATGGCATTTACTAATCGCCAAGTAAATCTGGTCTGCGCTGCTGTGTCCGCAATAATGCCTGTTCATGGCGCCACTCGTTGATCTTTGCCTCATGCCCGCTTAGCAGGATATCCGGTACCTTATGTCCGTTCCAATCTGCCGGCCGGGTATACACCGGTGCATCCAGCAACTCGCCCTGGAAACTGTCCGACAAAGCCGAGGTTTCATCGTTCAGCACACCTGGAATTAAACGCACCACAGTATCTACAAGCACCGCTGCTGGCAACTCTCCGCCCGACAATACGTAATCTCCGATCGATATCTCACGGGTTACATAGATGTCGCGAATACGCTGATCTATCCCTTTGTAATGCCCGCAAAGGATCATCACATTACCCAGGCTGGAAAGCTCGTTAGCCATGCTCTGATTCAAGGTTGGGCCATCTGGCGTCATGAAGATGATCTCATCGTAGTCCCGTTCTGCCTTTAGCGCCTCTATGCACTTTGCAAAAGGCTCAATCGACATCACCATACCACTTCCGCCGCCATAAGGATAATCATCCACGCTTTTCTGCTTGTTCGTAGCGTAATCCCGTAGGTTATGCACCACGATCTCGGCCTTGCCTTTCTTCTGGGCACGCTGGAGTATGGAATGCGCAAATGGGCTCTCCAATAAACCCGGAAGCACGGTCAGAATATCAAAACGCATGTTTATGAGTTTAAATAAAGGTTCAACAAGCCATCCGGCAGATCAACAAGAATGGTTTCCTCATCCAGATCAATCTCCAGGATCATGTCTTCATTTAGAGGAAAAAGCACTTCCTTTTCCTTGTAATTCATCGTGGCCACGAAATGCTGCGGATACTCATTCACATCCAGGATCTCTCCAAGCTCCCCAAGGGTTTCATCACTCACCATAAAGCCGATCAGGTCATTATAATGGAAATCATCGTCAGAACGGTCTGGCATCTTATCCAAAGGCAGATAGATCTTCTTTTTAACCAAGATCTGCGCCTTGTCGATGTGATCGATGTCGTCGAAGTAGATGTTTCCCGTCTGGTTGTTCTGAAGCTTGCAGGAGGACACGAAATACGGAACCATCTTGCCGTTAATTTCGGCAAAAACCACATCCAGGTCCAGTAATTCCGGACTATCATACTCGAAGTATAGCTGCACCTCGCCTTTCAGTCCTTTAGTTTTGGTAATATACCCGATGTAAAATGCTTCTTCTAATTTCATAATGTCTGTAAATGAAAATAGCGAAGCGTTCTTTTACAGAAGCTTCGCTATTTTGCAGGATAACAATCTTAAGCGTTGTTTTCCGCTGTTTCTTCTGAAGTACCTTCAGCAGCAGTTTCAGCAGTTTCGTCAGCAGCTGGTTCAGCTACTTCTTCAACAGGTGCATTTTTAATTGCTAAAGCAGCAGCACGGTCTTGGTTTTTCTTGCTTTCAGCAGCTAAAGCAAGTTTTCTTGCTTCTTCTTTCGAAGAAGAAAGGCTTTCTTTTTTGCCTTCAATTTTACCACCCTTTGCTTCTAACCAAGCAGTAAATTTAGCATCAGCTTGTTCTGCAGTTAAAGCACCTTTTTTAACACCACCTTCTAAGTGTTTTTTGTATAAAACACCTTTGTAAGAAAGGATAGCGCGACAAGTATCAGTAGGTTCAGCACCTTTGTTTACCCAGTCTAAAGTTTTTTCGAAATCAATTTCGATGGTTGCAGGATTGGTGTTTGGGTTGTAAGAACCTAAACGCTCAATGAATTTACCATCTCTTGGTGCGCGTGAATCCGCTACTACCACGTGGAAAAAAGGCTTACCTTTTTTACCGAATCTTTGCAATCTGATTTTAGTTGCCATTTCGTTATTGGTTTATGTATTCAACATAGTTCCCGGAGCTACATGCTTGCGGGGATGCAAAAGTAAGTAAATTACTCATGATTAACAAGATGCAAAATCAGGTAATCTACACATTTACGCTGGCGAACATTTTGATACCCACTATAATTCTTGATATTAGGCTCCTAAATACTGAATATGAGAATAGCAATAGATATGGATGAGGTCATTGCAGACCCGATAAGTAAATTTATAAAACTTTACAACCGTGATTGTGGTGTACCACTAGACCTGGTACTGGATCCAGGAAACGAAATCTACCACCATGTGCCCGAAGCGGTAAACATGAAGTGGTTCGACTACATCAATGAGAAAGGCTTTTTCAGAGACCTGCCTGTGATTCCGGGTACGATAGAAGGCATTCAGAAGCTGCAGGAACAACATGACGTGTACATCGTATCAGCCGCTATGGAATTTCGCAACTCACTGGAGGACAAGTATGACTGGCTGGCAGAACACTTCCCTTTCATTTCCTGGCAGAACATCATGTTTTGCGGAGATAAGATCATCGAAGCCGATATCCTGATCGATGACCGCATCAAAAACTTCAAAGATTTTAAAGGTCGTCCGCTCCTGTTTACCTCCCCACACAACATGCTAATCACCGGCTATGAACGTGTCGATACCTGGGAACAAGTCTTAAAAGCTATTCTTTAAGTAATTAGAGCAATGGGCATCACTTTACATCGCGTCCGGCTCCTGTTTTACAACCAGCAATTTCGATCCTGATTGTAATGTATATCGCCTTTTGATCGGCTTCTATGCGCGTGTTCTTCGGTCCGAGCCGAATAATAGGCGAACAATAGGCGGCCAACAGGCGAAGAATACGCGGTAAAGATCTGAACCATTTGCAACGAAAAAGCGCCTGTAACATTCATCATGCTACAGGCGCTTTCCTATAAGGTGTATTTCTCTTACATCGATAAGATATCAACCAGCTTTAGCCAGGTTGGTGTAATTTCCTCTGCGTCGATATGTTTGATGGCACTGTCGAAAGGTGTAAATACAACTTCGCGGTTCACCTGTCCTGCCATTTCTCTTGTACGGCCATTTAAAAGCCCTTCTACCGCAGCAACACCTAAGCGGCTGGCAAGTACACGGTCCATACAACTCGGCTTTCCGCCACGCTGAATATGGCCTAAAACAGATACCCGGATATCATAAGATGGGAACTTCTCTTTAAGTGCCTCGCCAACGTTGAATGCACCGCCGATCTCGTCGCCTTCGGCAACAATGATGATCTTCGACGATTTATCACGACGACCACCTTCCAATCGGGTAACCAGACCTTCAACGCCAGAATTAGCTTCCGGAATTAGAATAGACTCCGCACCTACGCCTATACCACTTCTTAGCGCAATCAGCCCAGAATCCCGGCCCATCACCTCAACAATGAACAATCTATCGTGTGATTCGGCAGTATCGCGGATTTTATCTACCGCATCGATCACGGTATTGATCGCAGAATCATAACCAATGGTGAAATCGGTACCCCTAAGATCGTTATCAATGGTGCCTGGTAAACCGATAATCGGGAAGTTGAACTCGGAAGCGAACAGGTTAGCGCCTGTAAATGTTCCATCACCACCGATTACCACCAAAGCGTCAATACCAGCATTTACCAGTTTTTCATGGGCGATTTTTCGGCCTTCAACGGTACGGAAATCTTTACTCCTTGCCGTTTTCAGGATGGTACCACCACGCTGAATGATATTCGCTACAGACTTAGCATTCATCTCGATAAAATCGCCATGAATTAAGCCTTCATACCCCCTTAGAATACCGGTAACTTCTAAATTATAGTATATTCCGGCTCTAACAACCGCCCTAATGGCAGCGTTCATGCCTGGCGCATCCCCACCTGATGTTAATACACCAATTTTCTTAATCTTACTCATTTGTGTTATTGCGTGCTTTATAGATTTCAACCCCGCGCTTCAGGAATGCCGCATATTCAGCAGCATCGAAAATTGCACCTTGAGGCGTAACCATCGGCTCAAGATCTTGTCCTGCCAGGACATAAAAGGGCTGTGAATTCGATTGGTATCTTGTGGCCTGGAAATCACCGTTCCAGCTACCGAGATCTTTAGTTTCTTTTCTTAGTAATTTTGAATAGTGAACCTTTTCTGCCGGCATTTGCACCGAGCGCTCATCTACGTATAATTGAATTAAGACATATTCTTCTCTGATGATGCGACCAACTTCTGGGTCTACCCAGACCTTATCTTCCATTTTGCGACAATTTACGCAGGCATGGCCGGTAAAATCAATGAGTACTGGCTTNNCTTGTTTACTTTCTTCGCGTAAGCCATACCCTCTTCCAGATCGAAAAAGGCACTGAAATTACGTGGTGGATGCAGTACATCATCATACTTTACAGCAGTTGGGAAACCATTGTCTGAAGCAGGTGCAGCGGCTGTGCTGCCCCCCAAAATGAAGTCCTGTGTATTCATCGGAGGCGCAATACCGCTTAGAATATTCACTGGAGCACCCCATAAACCAGGTACCAGGTACACGGCAAAGGAGAATGAACATATCGCAAAGAACAATCGCGGTACACTTACATACGGCACATCACTGTCGTGCGAGAACTTGATTTTACCGAGCAGGTAAATGCCCATTAATACAAAGATCACGATCCACAGGGATAGGAAAATCTCTCTGTCGAACCATTCCCAATGCCATACCAGATCAGCGGCAGACAAGAACTTCAACGCTAAAGCCAGCTCCAGGAAGCCCAGACATACTTTAACCGAGTTTAACCAACCACCGGATTTAGGCATGCTGTTCAGGAAGCCCGGGAATACGGCAGATAAGGTAAAAGGTAGCGCCAATGCCAGCGCAAAGCCTGACATGCCGATTGCAGGTGCCAGGATTTCACCTTTAGCACTTGCCTGCACGAGCAGCGTTCCGATAATTGGTCCGGTACAGGAGAACGATACCAGCGCCAGTGAGGCCGCCATGAAGAAAATGCCACCTAATCCTTTACCAGAATCGGCTTTTGCATCAATTTTATTAACGAAAGAACTTGGAAGGGTAATCTCAAAGGTTCCGAAGAAGGATATGGCAAATACCACCAGCAACAGGAAAAATGCAATGTTAAACCAGCCGCTGCTGCTTAGTTCGTTGAGCTTTGCAGATCCGAACAAAAGCGTGATCAACAAGCCAAAAGCTACATAGATCACAATGATAGAAGCACCGTAGATCAGCGCCTGGAAGATTCCGCGTTGTCTGCTGCCGGCACGTTTGGTGAAATAGCTCACGGTAAGCGGCACCATCGGGAAGATACAAGGCATTAAAAAGGCGATAAATCCACCAACAAGTCCTTCAATGAAGGTTTGCCATAAGGTTTTACTGGAATCGGCAGTGCTGTTCAAATCTGAAGCAGCAGGTGTATCGGCGCCAATAGCCGTTGCAGCCGGACTTTTTGGAAGTGAATCCTTCAGACTTGAATTCTGAATAGCAGCATTGTTAAGGCTGTCTTCCGTAGATCCAATTTCTGTAAATTGAAGATCATCAATTAATTCTGTAGAATCCTGCAAGGCAGTGCTTGCATAAATGTTCTGGCTTTGCAGGGCAAAAAAGCTCAACATGATTCCAAGAATTATCACAAATGTTCTCATTGGCGCGGTTTAAAGGGCGTGAAATTAATGAATATTTTTTTATTCTGCTTTTGGGGCAAGGGTGTTGGCGGGCTATGTGCTTAAAGCAACAAGCAAAAAGCCTTGAGGTGGAGCATAAAAAAAGAGCGCTTCGAAATTCGTGCGCTCTTAAATACCTGTATTGGGGATTATTTTACTTGAACGCTGAAAGCGACCTCGTTAGGCGGCAAACACTTGCGGTCGTTACAAACCATAAATTCTACTGTACCTTTTACTACCGTTGCGCCTTTAGCAAGCTTAACGCGTTGCTGGAAAATTACATCGTTTTCAAAGTAACTTACATCCATGTTAAAGGTGTCTTCAAACTTAGTGATCGGTTTTGGCTCCAGTGTTTTACCAACTTTGGTATAACTTGCTGAAGGTTCAAACTTGATGGTGGTTTTAATTGGACCACCTGGCTTAACGTTCTGAGAATAGATATGCCAGCCTTTTTCCATGGAGGCTTTAAGGTAAACCACGGCTTCTGTAGCACTTACTTTTTTAGCTGCATACGACCAGGTAACCGGATCTTCAATCTGAGCAAAGGCGCCCATTGCAGTAAAGAACAAAAGGCTTAGGATTAAGGTTAGTTTTTTCATGTGTTGTTGATTATAAATTCGATCTCTTTTAAGTTGAATTGTAATTGCTTTCCTTCTTTTTCCAAGACCAACTGGCCATTGGAGGTAACGTCAATAATTTTAGCTTCAAAAATGTCATCGCCTTGCTTGTACCAGGCAATTTCATCATATTTGTACAGCCCTGTCAAATATTGCGCCTGAAGGTCGGCGTAAGTACCAGACTTCAGTCTTAAGTACCCTTTCTCAATCTGACTGCAAATTTCCGCTAATAGTTGAACTAAATTAACATCTTGTTGTAAAATTTGGGCGACAGAGGTGGCTTTGCCAGCTAACATCGGACTGAATTCCAGTTGGTTTACGTTGATTCCAATGCCGACGATCGCAGATTTATACTTATTTCCGGAAAGCAGGTTCTCGATCAGGATTCCGCCAAGTTTCTGATGGTTGTAGTAAAGATCATTTGGCCATTTGAAAACGATGTTTTTACCTGTAAAGTTAGCCAGGGCTGTTTTTAAAGCGTTGCAGATCACCATGTTCAGCTTAAACTGATCATTAATGGGCAGGAAAACAGGTTGGAGCAATAAACTGAAAGTCAGGTTTTGTCCTGGTGCAGCGATCCAGACGGAATTCTGCTGACCGCGCCCGGCAAATTGGTCATCTGCCATAATTACAGTTCCTTCGGCTAATGGCTCGGATTTTGACACCAGGATCTTTAAATAATTATTCGTCGAGTCGACCGTTGTTAATTTGATAAGATTTTGACCAACAAATAATGTCGAAAAAGTGTTATTTTGCAATGGTTGATTATATATTGTTGTTTATCAAACATAAAACATTTAATGATTAAAAAGAAAATAGGAAATCTCTCTACATACCTCTCAGAAATAGCCGTTCACGGCATCCAGGAAAAGAAAGGAAATGATATTGTTCGTTTAGATTTAAGAGCGCTAAATAGCTCCGTATCAGACTATTTCGTGGTTTGCAATGCTGATTCAGCAACTCAGGTTAAAGCTATCGCAGATAGCGTTGAAGAGGAAATATTTAAAAGTACCCAAACATCCCCATGGCGGAAAGAAGGTTTAGAATCCGCAGAATGGATCATCCTGGACTATTTCGATATCGTCGTGCACATCTTTAAAACAGAGAAACGCAACTTCTATGGCATCGAAGACCTATGGGGTGACGCGCAGACGACATCGTATCAAAGCGCCTAATTTGTTAAATCCAGCAGACTAAAATGAAAGAAAAAGATAATAATAACGGCAAACCTAAGTTGATTAAGCGGATCCCAAATATACCCAAGAAGCCACAGAAGGGGTCTAAATTCAATATCTTCTGGGTTTATGCTGCCATCATCATCGGGTTGATCCTGGTTCAATTCCTGATCAGCTCGGACTCCAGTAAACCTATCGCGTACCGTACCTTTGAAACAGAGATGCTTCTTCCTGGTGACGTCGAAAAAATCGTTGCCTACAAGTATGAGGATCTGGTTCGTGCGGATGTCTTTATTAAGAAAGACCGCCTTAAGGACCCTAAATATGCCCCTTACAAGAACAAAAACAACTTTGGTGCTGCAGACGGTCCTACCGTATATTTCAATTCGGGCTCTATGGACGGCCTGGATAATCAGCTAAGAGAATCTCAGAAGGATATCCCTGAAGATCAGCGCATTGCGGCCGTAAAAGAAACCAGACAGAGTACATTGAACTCCTGGTTCTTTACGATCATCGTACCGGTATTGCTTTTCATCGGCTTTTGGATCTTCATCATGCGCAGAATGGGCGGTGGTGCAGGCGGTGGCGGTGGTCAGATTTTCAATATTGGAAAGTCTAAAGCCACGCTATTCGACAAGGAAAGCCAGGTTAACGTAACATTTAACGATGTTGCAGGCCTTGAGGAAGCTAAACAAGAGGTTATGGAGATCGTGGATTTCCTTAAAAACCCTAAAAAATACACCAATTTAGGGGGTAAAATCCCTAAAGGAGCCCTGTTGGTAGGTTCTCCTGGTACCGGTAAAACCTTGCTTGCCAAGGCTGTAGCTGGTGAGGCACAAGTACCTTTCTTCTCGCTATCAGGTTCTGATTTCGTGGAGATGTTTGTGGGTGTTGGTGCTTCCAGGGTGCGTGACTTGTTTAAACAGGCAAAGGATAAAGCGCCATGTATCATCTTTATTGATGAGGTGGATGCGATTGGTCGTGCTCGTGGTAAGAACAGCATGATGGGTGGCAACGATGAGCGTGAAAATACCTTAAACCAGTTGCTTGTGGAGATGGATGGTTTTGGTACCGACTCTGGTATCATCATTCTTGCTGCAACCAACAGACCTGATGTTTTGGACTCGGCATTGCTTCGTCCCGGACGTTTTGACAGGCAAATATCCATTGATAAGCCAGATTTGGTAGGTCGTGAACAAATTTTTAAAGTTCACTTGAAGCCAATTAAAACAGCTGAAGTGGTAGATGCTAAAAAGCTGTCTGCACAAACGCCAGGCTTCGCCGGTGCGGAAATCGCCAACGTATGTAACGAGGCTGCACTTATTGCAGCAAGACGTAATAAAGAGAACGTTGATATGCAGGACTTCCAAGATGCGATTGATCGTGTGATTGGTGGTTTAGAGAAGAAAAACAAGATCATTTCTCCTGAAGAGAAGAGAATCGTTGCTTATCATGAAGCGGGTCACGCAATTGCGGGCTGGTTCCTGGAGCATGCAGATCCATTGGTTAAAGTATCTATTGTTCCACGTGGTGTTGCAGCCTTAGGCTATGCGCAATACCTGCCGAAAGAGCAGTTCTTGTACACTACAGAGCAATTGCTTGATGGTATGTGTATGACGCTCGGTGGCCGTGTTGCCGAGGATATTGTTTTCGGTAAGATCTCTACAGGTGCACAGAATGACCTGGAAAGAATTACCAAGTTGTCTTACGCAATGGTTACGATCTATGGTATGAACACCAATATTGGTAATGTTTCCTTCCATGATCCGCAAAACGAATACAACTTCAGTAAGCCATACTCGGACAAAACTGCCGAAATGATCGATCAGGAAGTGCGTGCAATTATTGCGAATGCTTATGAAACGACCAAAAAGCTGTTAACGGATAAGCGTGAAGGCCTTGAAAAGCTGGCACAAAAGCTTCTTGAAAAAGAGATCTTGTTCCAGACTGACCTTGAAGAAATCTTAGGTAAACGTCCTTTTGACAACCGTACCACTTACGATGAGTTTGTAAATGGTACTGGTGATCAAACACCGGCTGCAGAAGGACTGATTCATGAAGGTGTAGGCGAAACTACTGATCCAACTGCTATTATTAACCCTGCAAAATCGGAGTCTTAACAGACAACATTCCGATAGAATAAAGACTGTTATATGCAGGAAAGCATCTCTTCAAAAGAGTTAATGTTAAAGAAGATAAGGAAGGCCCTTTTGGAAAAAAGGGACATTCCTTATCTTAATGTTGAGGATTCTCCGTTGTATAAAGCGACGGAAGAGATCCCTGAAATATTGTTTGCAGAAGAACTTACCGCTGTTGGCGGTAATTTCATTTTCTGCGAGAATGGGATCGATTTTATCGAGAACATGCTCGACCTTGCAGCCAGATTCAAATGGCGCAAGATTTACTGTTGGGAGCCTGAACTCCAGGAACTCCTGAATCATTATGAATTTCCCTTTTACGAGACCGACAAGGATTTTGAAATGGCTGAGGTAGGAATAACCCTATGTGAAGCTTTAGTTGCTCGTAATGGCTCTGTAATGGTATCCAATAAGAATGCTGCCGGTCGCCGGTTAAGCATTTACCCCAACCATCATATTGTAATCGCACGTACCGGTCAGCTGGTTATGGATCTGAAAGATGGTTTTCAGCTTATTAAAGCTAAATACGGCAATAACATTCCTTCATTAGTGAGTACAATCACCGGCCCGAGCCGAACTGCCGACATCGAAAAAACCCTTGTTTTGGGCGCTCACGGTCCTAAAGAACTATTCGTATTTCTTATTGACGATTTCGCCTAGTATTTTTCTGCGATTTGTATATTTAGGTAAATAACGTTAGATTTATACTTTAAACCAAAACAGTATACGGTTCAAAATGGACAGAAACAACCTACTATATTCAACAATTACAGGTACCGGAAGTTACATTCCCAACAACGTCGTACACGGCAACTCGTTCCTGGAATCGGCCTTTTATGAAAATGGTTTAAAGATTGAGAAAGACATCAAAGAGATCATTAGCAAGTTCTCTGAAATCACTGAAATTACGGAACGTCGCTATGCGGATTCAGATCAGGTGAGTAGTGACATAGCCACGATTGCAGCACAAAATGCAATTGCAGATAGCGGTATCGACGCAGAAAGTCTGGACTGCATTATATTCTGCCATAATTTCGGAGACGTTAAACTTGGTTCCAACCGTATGGACATGATCCCTTCGCTTGCGGCCAAAGTGAAACAGCGCTTGCAGATTGCCAATCCGGATTGCGTAGCATACGATTTGATTTTCGGCTGCCCGGGCTGGGTACAAGGTTGTATCCAGGCAGATTATATGATCAAGAGTGGTGATGCAAAGAAAGTTATGGTTATCGGCTCTGAAACCCTTTCGAGGGTTATTGATCCACATGATCGTGACAGCATGATCTTCTCTGACGGTGCAGGAGCGGTAATTTTGGAAGCTGTGGCTTCCGATATACCAACAGGTATCATTGCACATAAAACACAATCCTATACGCTTCAGCATGCCTCCTTACTTACAATGGGCAAGAGCAATAATCCAGCGCATAACGAGGAGAATACCTACCTAAAAATGAACGGTCGTAAACTCTATGAGTTTGCAGTGATCAACGTCCCTCAGGTGGTGAAAAAAGCGATTGATAAAGCAGGATTGTCCATTGAAGATATTAAAACAGTGTTTATTCACCAGGCAAATGGCAAGATGGATCATGCGATTATGAAGCGCTTGTTTAAGCTGTATGAGGTGGATTGCATTCCTGAGAAACTTGTACCGATGACGATCTCCTGGTTGGGCAATAGCTCAGTGGCTACGATACCAACTTTACTGGATCTGGTTAAAAAAGGGAAGGTAGAAGGTTATGCAATAAGAAAGGGTGAATATGCCGTGTTTGCATCAGTGGGTGCAGGTATGCACATCAATGCCTTTGTTTATCAATTTTAAGACGATTAGCACAACGATCTTTAGATTTACGACTAAAGACATCTACAAAATAAAAAAAGCGATTAGAAGGTTCTAATCGCTTTTTCTTTATCATAAATTCTGATTAAGATGCTGCTTGTTCTAATGTTAAAGCTTCATCAACCAGGATTCTTCCGCAGTGCTCGCAAACGATGATCTTCTTGCGTTGACGGATATCCAATTGTCTTTGAGGCGGGATTTGGTTGAAACATCCTGAACATGAATCACGGTCGATGGTAACAACAGCCAAACCGTTGTTTGCATTATTCCTTAAACGATTGTAAGCGGTTAGCAAACGCTCTTCAATAGAAGTTTCTGCAGATTGTGCTCTTACGTTTAAAGTCTGCTCATCTTTTTCCGTCTCAGCAGTGATGGTTTCCAGTTCGCCCCTTTTAATTTCTAAATCTTTCTTTCTAGCATCCAGATCAGCTAAAGCTTTCTCATAGATTTCCGTTTTTGAAGCGATGTCAAAGCCAAACTCTCTGATCTTTTTCTCGCAAACCTGAATCTCCAGGTTCTGGATCTCAACTTCTTTGGTTAAAGCATCATACTCACGATTATTTTTAACTTCTTTAAGTTGGGTCTCGTATTTCTTGATCAGGCTTTGTGCCTCTTTAATCATATTTTTACGGCTTACGATGGAATCTTCAGTGTCATCCAGTTCACCTTTTAATTTTTGAATACGGGTTTCTAAACCTGCAACCTCATCTTCCAAATCAGACACTTCCATTGGTAACTCACCACGGATTTGACGGATTTTATCGATTTTAGTATGAAGGGTTTGTAATTCGTATAAAGCTTTTAGCTTTTGCTCTACAGTTTGTTCCATTAAAAGAAGTAATTTATGGGGTTTGTATTTTGCGCTGTTAAACGGATTGCAAAGTTAGGAAATTTTTCTCTAATAATATTCAACAACAAATTTGACGTAAACTGTTCACTTTCAAAGTGTCCAATATCCGCAATCATCAGTTTTTGCTCGGCATCAAAAAACTCGTGATACTTGAAATCTGCGGTTACAAAGGCGTCTGCGCCAGCCGCTAAAGCGTCCTTCAGCAGGAAGCTTCCGGAGCCACCGCAAACGGCTACTTTCCGGATTGGCTTTGCGAGCACATCCGTATGGCGGACCACGCTGGCTTTCATTTGGGTTTTAACGAGCTGCAGGAATTCTGTGCCTTCCAGCGGTTCTGCTAAGAAGCCAATCATACCTGCACCAACCTCCTGGTTTTTGTTATCCAGCAGGTAAACATCATAGGCAACCTCTTCATACGGGTGGCTTTCAAGTAGTGCCAGAAGCACTTTCCGCTCGTCCTGTGCCCGGAATATGGTTTCTATGCGCATTTCCTGCTCCTGATGGCGGATCCCTGGTGTACCTACAAATGGATTGGTGTCCTCATTCCCGTTGAACGTTCCGGTACCCCGGGTATTGAAGCTGCACTCGCCGTAATTGCCGATGTTACCAGCGCCGGCCGCAAATAATGCATTGCGTACCGCATCGGCTTCATCAATAGGGCAGTAGGTAACCAGCTTCTTCAGTTGCCCTTTTTTAGGGCTTAGAATAACCGGGTTTTTGATGCCAAGCCTGTCGCAAATCACTTTGTTTACCCCATGCTGTACACTGTCCAGATTGGTGTGAATGGCATACAGGGCAATATCATGTTTGATGGCTTTAAGAATCACCCGTTCAATGTAGTTCTTGCCGTTAAGCTTTTTTAGTCCCTTGAAGATGATGGGATGGTGGGTGATGATCAGGTCGCAGTTGTGCAGAATTGCCTCGTCGACAATCGCTTCGGTACAATCCAGGGCTACTAATGCGGAGTTTACCTCTTTGGAGGCTGCACCGACAAGCAGTCCTGAATTGTCGTAATCTTCCTGGTAAGCTAATGGTGCTATGCTTTCCAGGTGTTGTATTAACTCATTTAACTTCATTCTCAAATTGGGTTGCCCATTCTTACCATCTGAAGGCTCTCAAAAACCATGCGCTGATTGTATTCGAAGGCAAGACTTTTATAATTGATCAAATCTATGATGGTTCCGATGAAACAAAGTCCCAAAGTAAAGAAATAAAGCACACCCATACCGATCTGGTTCACCAAAAAGCGGGATAAACCTGGCACAAAGAAGCCCAGAATGCAGTACAACAGCATATCGTCGGGGTTTCTTCGCTTGCCCCCATAGATCATCAGGAAGCCACGTAACTGGTTCTCACTGAAACCGGTCGTAGCGGTTTGCAGATAAGAAAACTCCTGCGGGGTAATGCCCGGCAGGGACATAAATGGTGAATTAAACATAATATTTCTCCCTTCCTATTAAACTTCTTTTAGTGAACAGCTGTTTGAACAATATGAAAATGCGGGACAGCAGGATCAGCAATGCCGGTATTCCGAACCAGTGCAATCTTAAACTTTCCTGAATATGCCCATGCAGCAGGTGGCTTAAAGAACGGCCAATGCCACAACCGGGACACCAGGTTATGCCCAGATTTGCCAAAGGGCAAAGGCTAAAATCCTGATGTGCTGTCGCGTCCGGCTGACTGGTTGTTGCCAGCAGGAGCAGGGCAGCAATCCAGAAGAGCAGTTCGAATGACAGGTGTACCGGCGCTTTCATTTTCGTTTTATTTTTAGAGCCATAAATGCCCTTTATGTTACATTATACACAATCTTAAATCTTACATTTGTCTGTGAACATTCGCGAAATTATCAATCAATATAAAACAGATGAGCGCATTGTAGCATTGGCAAAGGCCCTTAACATGGGCAAAGGCAGCAAAATCCAGCTCAAAGGGCTGGTAGGATCTGCTGATGCTATGGCCGCTGTTGCCGCTTACTTTCTCCTCCATAAACCGCAGCTTTTCATCTTGCCCGACCGCGAAGAAGCGGCCTACTTTTTAGGCGATCTGGAAAGTATTCTGGATAAAGCGGTACTCTTGTTTCCTTCATCTTTCCGTAAGGGATTCGATTTTACACAGATCGACACCGCCAACGTACTGAGCAGGGCGGAAGTACTTAACGAGCTGAACCATGATTCCGAATTTGGAAAGATCGTGGTGACCTACCCGGAAGCCTTATCTGAGAAGGTGATTGACCGCTCTGTGTTGGAGAAAAACACCCTTGAAATTACCGTAAACACAAAACTCAGCATAGATTTCATCAATGAGTTTCTGTTTGAATATGAATTTGAAAGGACGGATTTCGTCTATGAACCCGGACAGTTCTCCATCCGTGGGGGTATCGTAGACATCTTCTCTTTCTCCCATGATTTGCCCTACCGGATCGAGTTCTTTGGAGATGTAGTGGAGAGCATCAGGACCTTCGAAATTGAAAGTCAGCTCTCGGTAGATGATGTAAAAACACTGACCATCATCCCGAATGTGCAGTCGAAATACCTTACCGAAAGCAACATCAACCTGCTGGATTACATTGATAAAGACACACAAGTCTGGATCAAAGACGTAGAATTTACCCTGGATATCATTAAGGGTGGTCATAAAAAGGCTGTAGAGCTTTGGAAGGCTCTACCGGCACAGGAGAAACAGGAAAACCAGAACTGGATAGATCCAAAATACAGCTTCTCTGATGAGAAAATGATTGCCGATATCTTGCAGGAATTTCCATTGGTTGAATTCGGAAAGCAGTTTTTCTATAGAACAGATCATGTCATTGACTTTAATAGTAAACCGCAGCCTTCGTTCAATAAGGACTTTAACCTATTGATCCACAACATTAAGGAGAATGAGAAAGCCGGTATATTCAACTTCATCTTTTCTTCTTCAGCAAAACAAACAGAGCGTTTATACGCCATTCTGGATGATATCGATAAAACCGCCAAGTTTACTCCGGTAAACATCTCCTTACGGGAAGGCTTTATTGATCCTGAACGCAAGTTTGCCTGTTACACCGATCATCAGATCTTCGACAGGTTCTATAAATACAAGCTTAAACGCGGCTATCAGCGGAGTCAGGCGATAACCCTGAAGGAACTTCGTGACCTTAAACCCGGCGATTACGTGACCCATATTGACCACGGTATCGGTAAATACGCCGGACTGGAAAAGGTAGAGGTGAACGGCAAAACCCAGGAGATGATCCGTCTGGTGTATGCAGATAACGATCTGCTCTACGTCAACATCAACTCGCTGAACCGCATTGCAAAATACAGCGGAAAGGATGGTACGCCGCCAAAAATGAATAAATTGGGTACCGAAGCCTGGGATAAGCTTAAGAAAACAACAAAAAAAAAAGTTAAAGACATTGCCAGGGACCTGATCAAGCTTTACGCCATGCGAAAGGCTCAGGTAGGTACGGCAATGGCGCCCGATGGCTATATGGAAACTGAACTCGAGGCTTCGTTCATCTATGAAGATACCCCCGATCAGGAGAAAGCCACTTTAGACGTGAAAAAGGATATGGAAGCGCCATATCCGATGGATCGTCTGGTTTGTGGTGACGTAGGTTTCGGAAAAACAGAGATTGCGGTACGTGCGGCGTTTAAAGCAGTAGCTAATGGCAAGCAAGCCGCGGTGCTGGTACCAACAACCATCCTGGCATTGCAGCATTACAAGACATTTGCGGGCCGTCTAAAGGACTTTCCCTGTACCATTGACTATATCAATCGTTTTAAAACAAATAAGCAGATTAAAGACACGCTGGCACGTTTAGCGGAAGGTAAGGTAGACATCGTTATTGGTACCCACCGGCTGTTGAGCAAGGATGTAAAGTTCAAGGATCTTGGCCTGATGATCATTGATGAGGAGCAGAAATTTGGGGTAACTTCTAAAGAAAAGCTTCGTGCACTGCGTGTAAACGTAGATACACTGACTTTAACGGCTACACCAATCCCGAGAACACTGCACTTCTCATTGATGGGTGCAAGGGATTTATCCATTATCAATACTCCACCACCAAACCGTCAGGCGGTAAATACAGAGCTTCATGTCTTCAATGATAAATTGATCCAGGAAGCGGTGCAGTTTGAGCTGGATCGCGGCGGGCAAGTGTTCTTCATCCATAACCGGGTAAATGACCTTACCCAACTCGGCGGATTGATCCAGACCTTAGTACCGAAAGCACGGATTGGTATTGCCCACGGGCAGCTTGATGGCGATGCCCTGGAGGATGTGATGCTCGATTTCATCAATGGGGATAAGGATGTGCTGGTAGCCACCACAATCATTGAGGCTGGATTGGACATTCCGAATGCCAACACCATCATTATCAATCACGCGCATATGTTCGGCTTGAGTGACCTCCACCAGATGCGCGGAAGGGTAGGTCGTTCCAATAAAAAGGCTTTCTGCTACCTGCTGAGCCCACCTTTATCTACTTTAACCAATGAGGCCAGAAAGCGCTTAAGCGCCATTGAAGAGTTCTCAGACCTTGGCAGCGGCTTTAACATCGCCATGCGGGATTTGGATATCCGTGGTTCAGGAAACCTGCTTGGAGCGGAGCAAAGTGGCTTTATTGCTGAAATAGGCTTCGACATGTACCACAAGATCCTGGATGAAGCCATTCAGGAGATTAAAAGCGATGAATTTAAAGAGCTTTTCAAAGATGAACCAGCCAGGCCGTTTGTCACCTTTACACAGGTGGATACCGACGTGGAACTATACATCCCGGATGATTACGTGACAAACATCACTGAGCGATATAACCTGTATACCGAACTCTCGAAAATAGAGAATGAAACACAGCTGAAGGCTTTTGAAACATCCTTGCGCGACCGTTTTGGGCCAATACCACGACCGGTTACGACCATGATGAAAGTGTTGAGACTGCAATGGGTAGGGAAGAGACTTGGCTTTGAGAAGTTAAGCTTCAAAAAGGGCATTCTCCGTGGCTATTTTATTGCCGATAAACAGTCTGCTTACTTTGATTCTTCGACATTTGAGCGAATCATCAATTTTGCACAACAACACCCTAGATTATGTAACCTGAAGGAAGTGAAAAACAGCCTTCGTATTGCCTTTGAGAACCTGAATACCATAGATGAGGCCGTAGAAATGCTCGAACTCGTTGCCCATTAACAAACAATTAAGACCCTGTGACAGCCAGCTGCTACGCCATATATGCCTATGAATCCTGAACTGCTAAAAGACCTGGTTACCATGAAAATGCCTTTCGGCAAGTATAAAGGGCGTACTATGTGCGACCTTCCCGAATCCTATCTGGTATGGTTCCAGGGGGAGGGTTATCCGCCGGGTAAGCTTGGTGAAATGCTGGCAACGCTGTATGAGATAAAGCTGAATGGTTTGGAATACCTGTTGCAGCCGATAAAGGCACAGTACGGATCCAGATACTAGCAATACGTAAAAGCCCCGCAGCGCTGTTTTACAGCATTACGGGGCTTTTATTTTTACTGAGAAT
>DDAD01000016.1 GCA_002333205.1 Pedobacter sp. UBA2067 | reverse complement strand
CTGAATCCACTCAACAAAAACATACGTGTGAAGTCCAAAACAAAGGTTCAACAACACGTACAGCAACTCCTCATTAAATTCAGACAAACCATAGAACATCAGCTGTTCCAGATGAAGCAGTCCCTGGAGCTACTACAAGATCCGATCAAAGCTGAGACCTATAAAGCCTGGATCAGCAAACAGAAAACACAAATGAGCACAAAACCAGCAAACCCTGCAGGAAACAGCAATGCTGTAAACCTACAGCTGTTTTAATGCTATTTAGGTCAATTACGTCGTAATCAAAGCAATGCTAACGGCCGCTGAGACAAATTATCGCTCTAGATAATCGACATCAGTGCCGTGAAACCTTGCCTGAAAACGCTAAACATTACGGAACGATCCCGGCGTCAGCTGAAGATTTTTCTTGAAAAAATGTATAAAATGCGGCAACTCTTCAAAGCCCAGACACCAGGCAATTTCAGAGATGTTCCAGTTGGTGTGCTTCAGTAAGGCTCTGGCCTCTTGCAATACTCTTTCCGCAATGAGCTGTGAAGTTGTCTTTTCCGTCACTTCTTTCAAGGAGCGGTTCAAGTGGTTCACATGAATACATAAATGGTTCGCAAAATCGGCAGGCGTACGCAGTTTCATCTGCTGCATTGGTGATTCGATGGGGAATTGCCGTTCCAGTAGCTCAATAAACAAGGAAGCAACACGCACAGCGGCTTTCTGACTGCCTACTGGATTGACGGGTGCAGGTTTAAACTTCAACGCGCTGTGAACGAGCTCGAATACCAAACTCCGCAGCACATCGTATTTGTAAGCGTAGTCTGATGAAATCTCTTCAAACATCCGCGAAAAGATTCTGCGAATTTCCTGACGCTGTTCCGCATTCAAGGTGTAAACGGCATCAGCGCCAGGTTTAAACACCGGATACGCTTTGAAGTTGCCATAGTGCTGAAAAAACTCATCCGTGAAAATGCAGAAGAAACCACTTTGTTCATCGTCCAACGACTCCCAATTGTAGGGAACCTGCGGATTGGCAAATAGCAGTGCAAATTCATCAATCACCACAGTCTTATCAGCGTAGTAGATATTGTTTCGCCCCTCAATAAGGCTGATCTTGTAAAAGTCCTTACGACTGTAAGGTACCGGCTTGGCATGGCAGCCAACAAAGTCATCCAACTCGAAAACATTAAAATGCCCAATTTCCTTCTTTAGGTTATCAGGTATCCAGTTAAGCTTGGATTGGTAGAATTCCTCTATACTTTGCGCTTTATCCATTACTCAAAAATACTGAAATTGTTATTAAAAAATATCCCTGCAGATCCTGCCGGGATATTTAAACCCTATCTTCATTAATCGTTGAAAGCGGTGGAAGTTGCAAGGTATTTCAGCAGTTCCATCTCCCGCTCAACATTTTTAATCTTCTGATTTACCATGTCGTAAGCATCATGACCCAGAAAAAGGTGTAGCGGTGCCTGCTCAAGTTTAACTGCTTCAATGAAAACATCTGCAGCTTTTTCAGGATCGTTCGGCTGGTTTCCGTTAATCTGCTCCTGGTGCATAGACTGTGATGCGCGGACGGCTTCATACGCGTCAATTGGAGCTGATGGCGTTGCAAGTGAAGAATCCAGGAAATTGGTTCTGAAATACCCCGGCGAGACAATAGTCACTTTAATACCGAATGGCTCCACTTCCGTCGCCAACGACTCCGACAATCCATGGACAGCAAATTTGGTTGCACAATATATTCCAAAGCCCGGGAAACTTCCGGTAAAACCACCAACTGACGCGATGTTAAATAGGTGCCCTGACGACTGTTTTCGCATTTGAGGCAATACATTCCGAATCACGTTAAGCATACCAAAAACATTCACATCAAAGTTGTTTCTGCTTTCCAGGTCACTCAACTCTTCAAGTCCTCCAACCAGGCCATAACCTGCATTATTTACAACAACATCGATCCTGCCAAATTTCAATACGGCAGCATCCAGCGCTGCAGACACACTCTCTTCACTGGTTAAGTTAACTTCTAGTGGTAAGAAATTTTGATGTTTACCCGCAGCATTTTCCAGGTCTNNTCAAAAACGAAAAAAGCAGCCTTACAGCTGCTTCTTTCAACCTAACTAAACCCCCTTACTTTATAAAAAGACTGGCAATTGCATTCACATCAGCCATCGTTAAAGTTTCATCAAATGCCTCTGTAGCAACTTTTTCCGAATATCCGAGATTTCTAATGTTCACACCACCCTGGGTAGTATTCTCTTCTCCTTTGTAAACGGCATCAACCTGTGGTACACCGCTGTCATTGCCACCGGTAATCCATGGTTTCATAGCTGTTAAACCACCACCAGCAGGTGCCCGGCGCATCTGGCGAATATGTGAAGCATGGCGCGCTTCTACCGAATGAATCTGCAAAGCCGTTTGAAGTACCCCTGGATTGGACATTAAATTGCCGGCCTGACCCTTGTAGGCCCTTACTCCAGTATCTTCCAGGGCCTGTGCAACGGCAAGAAAAGTCTTGTAATCTGAAAATACATTTGGAAAAGTACCCTTAGCAGTATAATCAAAATCAGTAGCCGTAAATACCACGGGCTTTTTACCCATCCCGGCGATAGCACCCTTTAACAAGTTAGCATGTTGCCATTCATGTTCACGGATCGTCGCGATCGCACCAACACCTGGCCCTGCAGGAATTAGTCCATTGGTCGCTGAACCAGTTTTATAAAAGAAATACTCCAGGTATTCCAGGGTGAGCGCAAAATTCAATACTTGCTCCACAGCAACGGGCGCAGACTGCCCATAAGCTTTGTTAAACATTGATCCCAGGGAAAGGGGAATAACTGCAGCCGCAACTTTTGCACCGAAGCCATAGAACTGCTTCATTGCTGCACGACGTGGGCTCAGTCGTTCATAGATTTCACCATCTACTTTTTCTATCTCTGATAATAAATTTACAATATTCATGGTTGTTGGTTAAGAAGGTAAGTTGTTCGCGTTAATTTCTGTTTTGATGTAGGTTTTTGCTATTGCAAGTACCTCTTTAGGAGTTCGCGCTACATCAAGACCAGTAGCATCTACAACTTCCATATTAGCAAAGCTGCCATTTTCGATCAGGTCACGTATCAACGCTGCATGCCTCGCTTCAACAGAGACAATCTTCCCGGCCAGGGTTAGATAATCAGGTGATTGAATCAATCTTCCAGCGCCATTGTAGGCTGAAACACCCAGATCTTCAAAAGCTTTTGCAGTTCCAAGTACCGATGTACGGTCGCTAAAGTTAATGGTGGAGAAATCCACTTCTAAGGCAGGGATCGCTTTATCACCCAGAGCCGCTTTGAAGAAATCACGATGGGCCAGCTCATGGTCTCTGATGTCTGTTAAGAATACCTTTTCCGTNNAGAGCCAAGGTCAACAGCCCCGGTTACCGGATCTACCATGTCATCGTTATCTTTTTTGCAGCCTGCCGCAGTGAGCGCAACTACAGCCATCCCTGCACCTGCATAGCGCAGAAAGGAGCGGCGCTGAATCCCTGATTCTAAAATGTTTTGATTTTCCATCGTCTGATTTTTGATTGGTTATGCAAAGACTTACGCAGCAATCATGAACTCGGATGTCAGAAAAGGAATTTATTTTTAGAATAGGGTTTTTCTTGTGAATGGTTAGCAGCTGCTATTCCTCAAACAAATAGCCGCTCAGTGCCAAGCCTGTAGCTACACTCTTGAAATTGTCTCCCGAATTCAGGTTTACCTGAGGAAAACGTTGTTTGAACAATTTCTGAATACTTCCTACCATGGAAGTTCCGCCAGTCAAAAACAGGCTGTCGATCCTGGTCAGATCAATATTGTGCTGCTCCATAAAATGGTCCAGATAGGAAGCAATCTGATTAACGTTTTTGGAAATGATCTCATCGTAGAGCGAAAGCGATATTTCCTCATCAATGTCAATCTCCATTTCGTGGTAACTGAAGCGAGAAGATACTGCAGCAGAAAGCTCGATTTTAGTTTGCTCAATTGACCTGAACACGGAATAACCCAGATTATTGTCGATCAGGGTAATCAGGTTCTTAAACAACCTGTCCTTGCCGGAGAAATAGTAATAATCTTCAATGTCTTTCTTGATCCTCGGACCATTGAAAAAGTTCATTTGTTCCCAGGAGCAGATGTTTGCAAACAACGATTTGGGAACCGTAAGGCGCTTACCAGGCGTTGCTTCATACTCGGTGTACTTGCCGAAATAGGGTGTCCCACGCTCCCACATAAAGGCAGCATCCAGACTATCACCACCAATGTAAATACCGCCGGTAGCCATCATGTCATTCTTACGATCCCTGCTCCCATCCTTTTCCGGATCCAGTACCAGGTAGGTAAAATCCGTCGTACCACCACCAAGATCGGCAACAAGTACATGTTCTGGCTTTGTCAGGCCGCGCTCATAAGCAAATGCTGCACCGATTGGCTCAAATTGGAAACGTACCTCAGTAAATCCGGCCAACTCAGCAGCTTTACTGAGCCGTGTTTGCGCCAGTGTATCCTTTTGAACATTATGATCATCAAAAAATACTGGTCTTCCAATAACCGCTTTTCTACAGTCCTCACCTATCAGCTTATCAGCCCGTTCTTTGAGCGCCCTGATGATGATGGCTACGAGTTGTGATGCATTGTAACGCGTATTCTGAATACGGGTTTCGATGAAACTGCTTCGTGATAAGATCTGCTTTACAGATTTGATAAAACGGCCCTTCATACCTTCGCTGAGGTAAGCGGAGATCGCTTCCTCGCCCACCACAAAATTCGGACTGCCGTCCGCATTACGATGCTCAAAAAAGTATATCAAAGATGGGATAATGATCGTGTGCTGAATTTCACCGGTTTCTTCGTTGTAAACTGCTAACGCAGAATTGGTGGTTCCAAAATCAATTCCATACATAGACTTTCCCATAACCCGCAGTCTAAAAATTTTCAGGGGGCGAAAGTATAAAAATTTATTGCGGTTCCCGCAGCGAATTGTCAGTGAATAGTTCGTTTTTCACTTCAGAGGATAATTGGATGAAACGCTCATACTGTTTCAAAGCATCTGCAATCACTTCCCGGTGATTAAAGTACTCAATATTATACCCTACTCTATTGTCACCGAAATAAGTCTTCGGGATATAAGTTTTATTTCCCTCGGCTCCGGGAACATTCTCTTCATTAACCAGGAATTCTGATATCAGCTTCGACTCACTTCTTACCCCATAGGTAAAGTCCTCGAGCAGATCGTGTTTAATGGTCAGGGCAATATCTTTAGGTTTTTCTTTAATGGTCACCATTGCGGTGATACCTTTATCGTTAAATTCGGTCGCAAGCTCCTCAAGTGCGACCAGTACGGTGTCCCGCATGAACTTATCCACAGCGTCCCGATTCTTAAAAGACAGAATTTTATGAAGCCTTTCTTTCCAAAATTCACCGGACCAGTTGTTAGCAGCATGCGAGTAAGACCTGGAATAATAAATATCATCTACAATTAATCCTTGAACAAGGCTATAACAGAACATGCATATCAACAAGGAAAACGGAAGGGCCGTGATAAGCGTCATGGTCTGCAACGATTGCAGCCCGCCCGCATTGAGCAATACCAAAGATAACAGCGCCAATAAAATACCCCAGAATACCATCTGCCATTTTGGAGACTTAGCCGCATTATTCGTGGCGATGCTATTCATCACAAAAATTCCCGAATCGGCCGAAGTGACAAAAAAGACGAAAATAATAAAGATTGCTAGCCCGCTACTCCAGTTCGAGGCTGGAAGAAGGTCTAAAAATCTAAACAACATTTCATCAGTCTTATCTGCAATTCCGCTCAAAACACCCTTTGCAATATTGCGGTCCAGCCAGGTTGCGCTATTCCCAAGCACGGTCATCCAGAGGAAATTGAAAGCTGTTGGAATAATCAATACTGCGCCGATAAATTCTCTAATGGTACGCCCACGGGAAATTTTAGCGATAAATAATCCTACAAAAGGCGACCAGGAAATCCACCATGCCCAGTACAAGATGGTCCAATTGAAAAACCATTGCTGACTTTCTGGTTCGTAAGCATGTGTATTAAAGGTTAAATTGAAGAATTGAGTAATGTAGTAACCGATGCCTTCTGAAAGCGAACCCAGCAGGAACACGGTTGGGCCGCAGATGAGGATAAAAAACAAGAATAAAATCGCAGCCACAATATTCAGCTGGCTGAGAAATTTAACACCTTTGTTAACTCCGGATGTTGCGGAAAAGGTAGAGATGGCCATGATCACCGTTACGATTGCTACCTGGTACTGGAAGCCAGTTTCTTTCATTAAACCGAGTTCAACTAAGCCCGCATTTAGTTGCACGACCCCAAACCCGAGTGTGGTTGTAATACCAAAAAAGGTACTGCATAGGGCAAAAGTATCGATCACGTCACCGGCTGGACCGTTTATCTTATTCTTCAGAATTGGATAGAAGCAGCTGCGAAGTGAAAGTGGCAATCTGTACCGATAGGTAAAATACGCCAGTGATAAACCTACCAAGCCGTAAATCGCCCATGCATGAATCCCCCAGTGGAAGAAGGTATAGAGTTGCGCATTTTTCGCGCGCCTAACCTCATCCAAACCAGAGAAAGTAGGGTCGGAGAAATGTGCAACTGGCTCCGCCACCCCAAAATACATCAGTCCGATACCCATTCCTGCTGCAAAGAGCATGGACACCCAAGAGAAAAACGAATATTCGGGTTCAGAATCATTATCCCCATGTCGAATGGAGCCATAGCGACTGAAAAACAAGAAGATCAGAAATAGAACAAAGATCGTTACGGACCAAACATAAACCCAATTCAGATTTACGAAAATCCAGTCCTGTACAATCCCTAAATATAAAGCAGCCTCCTGCGGGAATATACTGGAAATGAAAGTGATTGATAGTATAAAGACCAGACTTGGAATTATAATACCTTTCTTAAAAGTCGTATTTGCAGATAAACTATTGTCCCTTTTCATATTCATGTGCTTCCTCCAATTGTTGGGCAAATATAAGCTTTCTTAGCCTGCTGAGTTTTGAGTTGAAATTTTGAACAAGATTAACATCCATGTTTACAGCTTTTTAGCTAAATTAAAGAAACAACAATACCATGAAAAGGAATGCCTTTATTACCTCCATCCTCACGCTGCTTGCCACACCAGGATGGACAATTCCGATACGCAGAATACAAGTAGCTTTAGATAGTGGCTTTAAAGTCTCTGCCGGCGAAGGACGGAAACATGGACATCTGAAGCTGAAAGGCGTCAATGCAAATGTGCTGGATGTTAAAATATCGGGAAGCGATACCCGGATCGATCTGGCTGTTTTCGAACAAACTTCACTCAGCCAGGGCCGTGGAACACCATTGCACGTACATCCTCTACAAGATGAGATATTCTATGTGATTCAAGGTACCTATCGTTTTAAGGTTGGTGAGGAGCGGTTCACGCTTGGCGCTGGCGAGACGATTTTTCTGCCAAGACAAGTCCCACATGCCTGGATCCAGGATTCAGCAACGGGGAAAATGCTGGTTATTCTTCAACCCGCCGGTATGCTTGAGGATTTCTTTGTCTCTATGGCAGGTCTTGATCATGAACCGACTGCCGAAGAGGTTAAACGTTTGTTTGCGCAGAATGAAATGCAGGTTGTCGGACCACCCTTGGAACCGCTACAAAAATCTTTCTAGAAATCCAGGGTCATCTTTTTCTCAGACGCACGAAGTTCAAGGGGAAAGACACTCCCGTCCTGCTTTATGAAGTCTATTTTGTAGGATTGCTCACCATATAAAGATATCAGGTATTTCGCCTTTTTGAACTTGATGTCCGGCTTTACCCCTTTAAAATTAGCAGGATTGATATCCTGTGTAGCTGTTATCGAAATTTCCATCGTATTATCGATGGTCTGGTAGGTAACCTTGTAATATTCACCGGCGGAATAGTCTTCTTTTTTACAGGCAATAATGATTACAGCGAAAAGTAGGAGCGTTAACAATTTTTTCATAACTACTAATATAGAAGATCTTTTTTTTCTCCATGCAAAGAATTTGTAAAGATTTCCCTCCCTATCCTATTCGGACAATTCATAAATTTATCAATTCAGCTATTGTTTCACAGCACCTAGAAAGAAATGCTGGTATTCGTAAATGACCACTGGGTACCCGCCACGTAAATGGCAGCATTTGAAAAGCGTCATCAGCTTAATCTCCGACCTCTCTATAGTTAGTGATACCGAAAAAACCCGGTAGCTATTTTGTGGCAGTCGTATCTGCGCTAATTTGCTCAACTCGATGTCTCACCTCAGCATTGTGATTCGAAACCCTTACCCGCACCTTTGCAGCCCTGTCTGATGGATTGACCAGGCTTGCTGAAGCTTCAGGTTCTATTATCGCTTTGACACTTGCTCTGGTAATCATCAAATTATCCAGGCCTTTTCGTTCCAAAAACAAGGTATCGGCAGACTGGTTCTCGATATCCAGATTGAAGCCCGAATTGTCCTGCAATGTTATTACAAGCTTTGATTTGGCAGCAATGGTTTGATCAATGGTCAATGCCTTCGAATCCTTGTTCAGGACACCACATCCAACTGCAAATATGGAAGCTGAAAGCATAATCGAGAGNNCTCGATCCTGTAAAATCAACCATTACCACCTTTATGCTTATTGCACAAAATATTCGCATCAGCCGAATTTTAAAAGATACCTGGCAGGTAGATCTGATTATGATTGTATCCTGCACTGTTTCCTACATGATTCGCGAACATCTTATTGCCAATAACTATGTAATTCCCGCAATCATACCTACCCTGCTGGGAACTGCAATTGCCTTCTTCATCGGTTTCAATAACAATCAGGCCTATGATCGATGGTGGGAAGCACGAAGGATCTGGGGATCACTTGTAAACGATTCCCGCTCGTATGCCCGTAATCTCCTGAATTATGTGGAGGGTGATGAAACGACCGTTAGGCGAATGATCTACAGGCATATTGCCTTTTTATATGCCCTAAAAACCAACCTCAGAGGTGGCACAAACGACTGTAATGTACGTTACCTTAACGAATCGGACCGTTTATCGATTCAGGGTGCCAGCAATTTGCATAACGCCATCCTGAACCTACAATCAGCAGACCTGCAACTCCTTTCTAAGAACGGGCACATCGATGGCTTTCGTTTCATGGAAATCAATGCCATGCTGGTTAGATTTTCAGACAGCATGGGCATGGCTGAACGGATCAAAAATACCGTCTTCCCAACCACCTATTCGTATATGACTAAGGTCTTCATCTGGCTGTTCGTTGTCACATTTACGTTGGTCATCAGTGAAAGCGCAGGTGTGGTATCCATTTTTCTGGGTTGGCTGATCGGATTTGTATTTGTTTCTACACAGATAAACGGCATGAACCTGGTCAATCCATTTGTGAACAACTCTGCCAGCATACCGCTTAATCAAATCACAAGAGGTATAGAAATCAACCTCTTGGAAATGATGGGTGCAGAAGACGTACCGGAGCCCGTAAAACCAATCAATGACGAGTACGTGCTATAGCAGAGCAAAGGGAATGCTGGAAGTTTACCGCACAAAAGTCTCCAGGTATTCCCTTCCGGAAACCCAGTCGATACCCTGGTAGCGACGATTCGCCAGCTGATGATGCTGGGTTGAAAACATGCAGTACATATACTGACTTTGCTGCCATTTGGCATACAGTTCATGCTCCCCAGCCGGATCGTTGATCCTTTGTTTCTTGATATATCCAGCAAAGTCTTCCAGCGAAGAAAGCATGTTCATATTGAAAGCAGCTC
>DDAD01000017.1:6386-9140 GCA_002333205.1 Pedobacter sp. UBA2067 | reverse complement strand
CCTTTAGATCGATATCCCTGGAGCCAGCTGTACGGCTGGGTACAAGATAAATTCGGCGTTTCCTGGCAGTTGATGCTCACCGACGAACTAAATAAGCCTGATGTTTTCCCCTCACTCATGTTCGTCGGCGAACAAAATGGAAAGGGCCAGCAGGCGATTGATTTTTATACCTCTTTATTTAACAACGCTTCCATTGAGTTGCTTTCCAAATATGAAGCCGGAGAAGGGGATACGCCTGGAAACATTAAGCATGCGCAGATGATGCTTGATGGTATGAGATTGGGCGTGATGGAAAGCGGTATACAGCACAACTTCCAGTTGAATTGGGGTGTCAGCCTTGTGATCAGCTGTGATACCCAGGAGGAGATAGACTTTTTTTGGCTTAATCTGACTGAAGACGGAAAAGAAAGCAAATGCGGCTGGTGCCAGGATGCTTTTGGAGTGTGGTGGCAAGTTGTACCGAGTATACTCGGCTCGTTGATGACTGATCCAAATAAGGCTCCAAAGGTAATGGAAGCTTTCCTGAAGATGACCAGATTTGATATTGAAGCCATCAAACGTGCTGCTGCTTAGATATTTTCGCGATATTGAAGTATGGTAAGAAGAAAATTAGCATACCCAATATTGCTGGCCTTGTTGATATCAAGTTTTTCGGCTTGCGCCCAAGCNNTCGCCCAAGAGAACATTGATGGTTATTCGAGCAAGCCGGCTTCCAAGTATGGTACTGGTAAGGTTTACATGGGGCGGGAGATTGCAGGTGTAATGAGCTTTGAGGGGGTCGATTGGCTTGAACGCAATAGTCGTATGCAAGAAGAGCAGACCGCTCTTGCCATTAAAAGACTGCCGATCAACAAAAAGAGTGTTGTTGCAGATGTTGGTGCAGGTTCTGGATTCTACACCTTTAAAATTGCCGAGCGGGTACCCAGTGGAAAGGTCTATGCCGTAGAGATTCAAGATGATGCAATAACCTACTTGCAGCAAAAAAGCAGGGCGTTGAAGCTGAACAATGTGGCCGTTATAAAAGGTTCGGCGATGGGTCCAAACCTACCGGAAAATGCGATTGACCTTGTGATCATGGTCGATGTTTACCACGAACTTGAATACCCCAGGGAATTTCTGGAAAGCTTGAAAAAGGCTTTAAAGCCCGGCGGTAAGCTGTTGTTGCTGGAATACAAAGCCGAGGATCCTACGATCGGGATAAAAGCGGTGCACAAAATGTCTGTTGCACAGGTTCAGCGTGAACTCGGAGCAAGTGGTTACCATCTTGTTCAAAGAGGTGATTTTCTCCCACTTCAACACTTTCTGGTATTTGAAAAGAATTAATTGTACAAACAATACGAGCAGTTGGAGGTTGTAGTAAAATGCCTTAATTTGCCTGCAGAGATGAAACAATATTTAATTACCGGGTACGACCACACGGATCCTGAAGCATTGGAGCGCCGCATGAGCGTGCGCGAACAACACCTTGAAAACGTACGCAATCTGAAGAAGAGTGGCAGTCATATTCTTGGAGGCGCCATACTGAATGAACAAGGTATGATGATCGGCTCTTCCATGGTTCTCCAGTTCGAAACCGATGAAGCTTTTAACAACTGGTTGGAGAATGAAATCTACATTACCGCCAAAGTGTGGGACAAAGTTGATATCCGCCCATTTCGTGTTGCTGAAGTATAGTGGACGTAAAATCTGGAACCAAGCCGAGCCTTCTGGATCTTAGCCTGCGGGAATTTCTGGAGAAAACCAGTCGGGAGAGACCTCAAATCACTGGCGGCTGTGTATTGCTAACCAGTGCTAGTTTAAATGCAGCGATGATTCTTATGGCGCTGAAGATCAGCTTGAAAAGGAGAAAAGAGCCTGAGCAGGAGCGACTACTGCGAAAAAAGATCAAGTCCTTCTCTAGTCTTCAAACTAAACTCGTTGAAGCTGCTGCACTGGATCTACAGGTGTTTGATGAGTACCGGCTGATACTTAAATCGAAGGTGAAAAACCGGCAGGCGCGGTTAAATCAAGCATTGGAAAATGCAACAGACTCTTTACTTGGCGTCTGTAAAACCATGGAAAAATGTTGTGTTTACACCGAAGCGGCTAAAGCAATCACCGATTCTACAGTTGTGAGTGATTTAAATGCCGGTCAGATGATTTTTGAAGCTATCTTCTCAGCGTTAATCGCATTAGCTGAAGGTNNAGTATGATCGATGGAAAGAGTCATTACAGGCCTCTTAAAAAGCTTCGTTCAGGCCCAGGAACAATCCTCTTTTACCATAGTTACCGAAAGCGTAATCCAAACAAAGGTTGGTTCTGGTGGCCTTGTTGAAGAGCACACGAAGTCCTGCACCTCCGCCCGGCTGCCATTTATCAAAGAGCTTAACACCACTTTCGTCGTTGGCCGTTTGAATGTTGAAGAATGTCACACCTGCTAAAAATTTGTTTCTTGTAATTGGAAAGCGATATTCTACTTCAGAATTAAAGTATTTGGTTCCTTTGAAATATGCTATCGTATATCCGCGTCCGCTTCTTGCATTTACATCTTTGCCGGGACCTGGGAGTTCCAGGTAGGGCAGATCGCCACTCACCAGGTAAGAGCCCCAGTTCCAGAATGCCAATACGTGATCTGGGTTGCGTTTGGAAAGGCTCCAATACTTGCGGAAGTCAGTTGTAAATTGTACTGCATTTTTTGAGCTCCCCATCCAGCTTTGATTTAAGCGAAAACCTGCATCAGCATAGATGCCTTTGTATGCACGGTTTTGGTTATCG
>DDAD01000017.1:5750-6336 GCA_002333205.1 Pedobacter sp. UBA2067 | reverse complement strand
AAGAGTAAGCCATTAGCGCTGTAGCCACTCCGCTTGAAGCCATGACGGTCCATGTAGATGTTGTATGGTGTTAGATCCGTGTCGGAGTTACGGTCTTCCACATTACGGCGGATGTCAAACGAAACCCCTGCACCAAAAAACAGGTTCTCTCTAAGCTGCTTATATACCTTCTCGCGGAAATTGTAGAATTCTCCGTGAAGTACATAGGGCTTGCGATCCGCATTCGTCAGGGCCTCATCCTCAGGGCTTGCAGTTGAGCCCTTTCCGATACCGAGCCCGTAATCTGGTGTAACCGTTTTTGCGGCTACCAAACTGCCCTGCAGGTTCCACTTGTTGCCGGGAGTAAACACATTGTGGCTCAAGTAAACATATATAATGCCCTTGGTTGTTATGGAAGCGGAGGTTGCCGCGACAGACATCAGGGTGTTCGGATCTCTTCCAAGTACACGTCCTGCAACCGCCTTGATCCCAATCTGTGCACCAATACTCGGGTTATAGGCTACATTCGGCATCAACGTAATTCCTGATTTCTTCTTGTAGGGATTTACAGTTTTATTTGGTGTGAAAATGCTTCTGATCGCATCCG
>DDAD01000017.1:5327-5632 GCA_002333205.1 Pedobacter sp. UBA2067 | reverse complement strand
TATTGTTTGTAGGTCGAATCTGCGGGCCTGATCACCTTTGCTCCGCCCTTTCCAAGTGAATCTGCCTTAAGGCTGTCGACAGTAGTTTCAACCTGGCTATAAACGATAACAGGCAATAGAAATATAATTATACAAAGGAGTGTTTTCTTCAAAGCTTTGATTTTTTTAAAAAGAGAACAAACATTAAACCATTATGGTTTAAGCTGTCTGATGAAGAAATTAACCATTGCGTGGTTTACCTTCATTAAGTTTCCATATTTCATCCAGTGATGCGTGTCATCTGGTATCACTAGTGTTTCCAATTG
>DDAD01000017.1:0-5319 GCA_002333205.1 Pedobacter sp. UBA2067 | reverse complement strand
CGTCAATGTCCTGTTGTGCTGCAAGCCATTGTCCGGCTGCAGGAATATCCTGGTATTCTTCGGCGCCGTTTTCTCCATTGTTCCCCAACCGCTGGAATGCGTCACCATAACCAATACCCATACGATAGTTTACGGAAAGTACATCAAATCCGAGGCTTGCGAGGTATTGGTTCGTCGCATATGCATTCGAATAATATTCGGAGTAATTCCAACCCAGTAGCATCTGCCTAGATGGTCCACCGTGAATGTACACGATTGCCGGCTTTTTCCCGCTCTTGCGTTTTGCTCTAAAAAGCTGGGCATGTATTTTCTTCCCGTCGGGAGCATTGAAGATCACCTGTTCCGGTGTGACAAGCTTACTGACAGGAAAAGATTCAGAAATAAGCGCCTTCCCCAATAATCTGGTGTTCGCTAAAATGCTACCTCCTTGACTTAGATCTGATACCGCAGGGAGGGGCGGTTGCTGGCCGACACTGGAGATAAATGCGAGTTTTCTTCCATCACCGATGGCCACAGGCGTCCATTCCAGATTACGTCCTTCACTTAAGACCTTCATTGCAGATTGATCTACCGGTACGCTCGCAATATGGCGCCGGTCAATATCCTTTGGATCCTTACCTGTGTTCACACTGAAGTAAATCTGCGTTTTATCTGCATTCAGACTGATATGCTCCACCATGAAGTTGCCTGGAGTTAGCAGGGTTGGCTGCCCACCACGACTTGGTAAACTATACAAATGCGACCAGCCATCTGCTGCAGATACAAATATGATCCTATCCTTGGCAGCCCAATGCAAGTTACTGCCTCCATGAGTTGCAGGTAAATTTCCCGCTAATGTCTGTGGAGCTTTCCAGAGTTCGGTGGCTTGCTGATCATCCAGATTAACCTTCCAAATTGACCAGGGTTGGTGTTGAGGTTTTAGCAAGAATTCTGGTTTTCCACCAAGACCTTCCGTTCTCACAAAAGCCAGGCTTTTACCATCAGGCGACCATCTTGGTGTTCTGTCGCGATGAAAGGATGGAGCTACCCAGGTGACGGCACTATCGGCGAGCTGATATACGCCGATAAATGCATGNNCCTGCCGCTGTGTGACAAAGGCAATGGCCGAACCATTTGGCGCCCATTGTAGATCATTTACACGACCACGTGCGGTAAATAGCAATTTCGCTGGTGTAGCATCATCGATATTAGCGATCCATACTCCGCCTTTTTTTAAAAAGATCAGGTGCTTTCCGTCCGGTGAAATGGCAGGCTCATCGCCCTCGCCAATTCGTAGATGTCTTTGTCCGTCGAAGGATAAGGCATGGATTTCCACTTTTGGTGGCTCCGCCTTAGAATTTACGTTCACAGGTTCTGCGTCATTCCAGTTGGAACCATGGTCGCCACCACGTACAAACACGACCCAATTGCCGCTACGACTTAACGAGAGACTGCTAATCTCCTGTCCATCATCTTCAAGGTAAGCAGTGAGTTTTCTAGCTTCAAAATTGGGGGCTTCGGCAACATATACATTTCGTTTACCTTGCTCGTCCATTGCCCAGGCTATTCTAGAACCTACTGATGAGCTGGTTAGTGCTGTTGGGAAAGGGTAATTTCTAACATCCTCGAGTTTGTATTGCTGAGCATATGATGACATGAACAGCGTGTAGGTAGCAATAAGTGTTAGGAGCAAAGATCTGGTATAAACCGTCATAGTAGGTGTTTGTAAAGGATGTTGCAATAGGAAATCTTGTAATACCTTCTAAAATATTGAAATTCTGCTAATCTGTTGGGATTTTAGATGCAATTCAGCAGAAAATTCCATAATATAGGGTTAGAATACAATCAATTAATCAACCAACCATCAATCAAACCTAAATTATCATTATGAAAAGAAAGTTTACGCTATGTATTCTACCCATTCTCTTCTTTTGTGCTTCTGCTGTACTTGCACAAACCAGGGATATAAGTGGTAAAGTTACCCAGGCCGACAACGGTGCTGCTTTGCCCGGGGTAGTGGTTAAAGTTAAAGGCAGTTCAACAGCAGTCTCCAGCAACAATAACGGGGATTACGTGATCAAAGTTCCTTCGGGAAATGTGACATTAACTTTCAGTTACGTCGGTTTCGCCTCTCAAGACGTGGCGGTAGGTAATCAATCCCGAATCAATGTTTCATTGGCTACAGCATCACAGGAGTTAAATGAGGTGGTTGTCACCGCACTAGGTATTAAGCGCGAGGAGCGATCCCTGGCATACACTGCACAAAGTATTAAGGGCCCCGAGTTGACACAGAACAGGCAAAGCAATGTTGTCAATGCTATTCAGGGGAAAGTGGCAGGTGTGACCATTAGCAGTACCGGTGGTGCTCCGGGTCAAGGTGCCAGAATTCAAATCCGTGGAGTGAATTCGATTGATCCCAGTCGCGACAACCAGCCGCTGTTTGTCATTGATGGAATATTTATGGACAACAGTACATCCAGCCAAGGTTCGGGTGCTTATGGTATGAGTAACCGTGCTGTGGACATCAATCCTGATGATATTGAATCTATGAACATCCTACGCGGTGGTGCAGCAACAGCACTTTATGGCCTACGGGGTGCAAACGGAGTGGTTGTGATCACAACCAGATCTGGTCGTGCAGGCACGATTAAAATTGACTACCAAGGTACGTTCGGCCTGGAGAATGTAAATACCATGCCCGAGCTGCAGAATAAGTTTACCCAAGGTTGGAGAGGGGAATATAGTGCTGAGGACTTTTGGCCATCATGGGGTCCAACAATCGCCGAAGGGATTGAAAAAGATCCTAGTCATCCTGCACAACTCTACAATCACATCAGAGATGCTTTTGAAACCGGAAGTCAATTTCGGAATGGCGTTACGGTTTCTGGTGGATCAGAAAAAATGACTTTTCTAACTTCGGTATCCCAGTTGCAACATAATGGTATCCTGCCTTCCACTAACTTTAAAAACTACCAGGGTCGACTAAATACCACGTTTAAACCAAGTGATAAATTTGATGCAGGTGCATCAATCAGCNNGGCGCCGTTATAATGCGGGGCGATACATTGAACAGTTAATTTACTGGTCTCCACGTCATGATGTAAACGACTACCAGGAAGAAAACGGAACCATGCGCTCCTATGGTTCTACAACCAACCCGAGGTATCAAGCCGAATCCCAGCATTTTACTGATGATGTCATGCGTTTTATCGGAAGTGCAAATGCTTCTTATCAACCTTTTAAATGGCTGAGCTTGACTTATCGTGCAGGACTGGATACCTACCGTGATAATCGACTTATGACCGCACCAGGTGCGCAGGGACTTGTTGGTGAACGGCTGGTAGAAGATAATGGTACCGCGGCATTTCCAGGAATGGGGCTGGTAAGTAATTACAGTGATAATTTCAGGAGTATCAACAGTACTTTCATCGCAAGTTTAACACATACCATCACAAAAGACTTTTCCGGTACCCTACGGATTGGTCATGATTTATACGACAGAAAAATATACCGAAATAGTACTGAAGGATCAAACTTAACGGTCTTCAACTGGTATAATTTGGGAAATGCGAAGTTCTTGACGGGAAACACTTATGAAGAGGACTATCGTTTGATGGGTATCTTTGGGGAGCTTTCGCTTAATTACAAGGATTATCTATACTTAACACTGACTGGAAGAAATGATATCACCTCGTCATTGGTACGCCCCAACAATTCGTTCTTCTATCCATCAGCCAGTTTAAGTTACATTTTCTCTGATCACATTAAACTTCCAGAGGTGATTACCAATGCAAAACTTAAATTTTCTTATGCCCAAATTGGAAAAGATGCTGGGGCATATTCCACCAGCAGAGGCTTCGCAAATTACACCGGACTGCCAACTGGTTACACTGGCTTTACCAGGCCGAACCTTTTGGGTGATCCGAATTTAAAGCCAGAATTCACGGATACCTATGAGGGTGGTTTTAGCTTTAAATTATTCGCAGGCAGGTTAGGTCTTGATGCAAACTACTATCACTCTCTAAGCAAAGATCAAATCATTAATGTGCCTATTTCCTCAACCACAGGCTATGTAACCGCTGCCGTAAACGCGGGTACGATGCGGAACAAAGGTATAGAGCTAACACTTTCCGGTACACCGATTAGCAAAGAGAATTTTAGCTGGGAGACGACATTGAACTTCTCGGCAAATCGTAACAAAATAATCTCTTTACGTTCAGACCTATCAGAAATCAACGCTGCAAGCGAACATGGGTATTTAAATGCACGGGTTACCATGAAGTTGGTTCCAGGTGAGGCTTACGGGACCTTGTATGGTACCGAATATAAACGCTATTTCAGTCCTGATGAGATTGCTGCAGGTCTGGACAAGTCGACGAATGCAAGCGATCCATCCAGACCATTGTTGATTAGTGCAACCGGGTTTCCAATTATCGGTGCGGCAGCTGACCAGAAAAAATTAGGTAATATCCAGCCAGACTGGATTGGAGGATGGAGCAACACATTCCGTTATAAAGACTGGACCTTAAACTTTCTTTTTGATGCCCGCATTGGTCAGGATAGATATAATCAGCTAGCAAATTACTATTCTGCATTTGGTATGGCCAAATATACCGAGAACAGGACAGAGCATCGCGTGTTTGAAGGTTTGCTTGCAAATGGTTCGCCAAACACCAGAGAGGTTTGGTTGGGGCAGGGCGTCGATCCAGCTACAAACATTGACTACGGGGACGGCTTTTATCGCCTGGTACACAGAGGTGTATCGGAGACTTTCGTGGAAGACGCGTCATGGGTGCGCCTGCGATCGCTTTCCATCGGGTATTCACTGCCTAAAAAATGGCTCACCAAGGGCTTCGTGAAAAATGTAAATATGTCCGTAACCGGTNNTTCTGTGGACCAAGTATGATGGCTTCGACCCGGAGAGCTCTACTACAAACAGTGGATCCAATATTGAAGGCTTTGCTGGTATGACGTACCCTGCAGTAAGAAGCTTCTTGTTTTCACTTAATGTTGGCTTTTAAATCTAGAAACATGAAAAAGAATTATAAAATAGCATTTTTTTTCCTACTGATTGTGATCGTTGGATCTAGTCAGGGGTGTAAGAAGTACTTCGAATTGAACGAGAATCCTAATCAGGTGCAGAATCCGCCGTTAAATGCACTACTATCCACCGCAACACAGAAAGCAGGATTAAACAGCCAGCGTTTTGCCGCATTTAACAACTACTATGCACAGTACCTGGCGAGTCCAACCTCTGGCAGTAACACAGACACTTACCAAATCACGGATAATTCAAGTGAGTGGGACAATGCTTACTATGCTATGGCTGATTTGAACGAC
>DDAD01000166.1 GCA_002333205.1 Pedobacter sp. UBA2067 | reverse complement strand
TGAGATGACTTTCTTAGAATCATTCTAAACTACTTAGAAGGTCACCGCGTATTAAAACGATTACAATTGAACATAAAGAGCTTTGTTGATTGTTCGTATGGATGAGCTTTCTATTTTTGCAGCAAATTTCAAACTATTATACTGAATGAAGAAACTGCTACTTCCTACTTTATTACTGCTCGGACAGTTAACTTACGCTCAAAAACAAGAAATTTCTGGAAAACTAATTGATGCAAAAACTAAAGTTGCTGTTCAAGGGGCTACAGTTGAGTTGGGTGATAAAAGTGGAATAGATATCAGCGATGAACAGGGCGTATTTAGCTTAAAAATCAAAGGAAACCTGGCTGAAATGGTCAGCATTTCAGCATTAGGCTATGAGAAGCTACAAATAAAAGCAGCTGACATCAACAAGGGACAGTTATTTATATTGCAGCCTGCTGCAATGCAATTGCAGGATGTGGTAATTGCAGGTTATGCCGGTAATCCTTACAAGGCGATCAGTGAAACAGATATCCGGATGCGTGGGGTTTCAAATTCTCAGGAAGTGCTGCGTTTGGTGCCGGGACTATTCATTGGACAGCATCAGGGCGGTGGTAAAGCCGAGCAAATCTTTTTAAGGGGCTTTGATAACGATCATGGCACAGACATCAGTTTACAGGTAGATGGTATGCCGATCAATATGGTTTCCCATGCCCACGGACAGGGTTATAGTGACAGCCACTTTATCATTCCCGAAACCATCGGCAACACAACCTTTAAAAAAGGGAGTGCAGATGCAGAAAAAGGTAATTTGGTAACCTCCGGATTTGCGGAATTTCACACCTTAAATGCGCTGGAGCAAAACCTCTTTAAGGTAGAAGCAGGACAATTTAACACCTATCGTGCATTGGGTATGGTAAACCTGTTGGGCAAAGATGCCTTGGAGAAAAACCATTCCTGGTATGCCGCAGGCGAGTACAGGTATTCAGATAGTTATTTCGAACACACTCAGAACTTTAAACGGACTAATTTTTTCACCAAATATTACGGTAAAATCTCCGACAACAGTACGCTCTCCGCATCTGCTTCTACGTTTTACAGTGACTGGAAAGCCTCAGGTCAAATTCCCGATTATGCAGTAAATGATGGTACCATCGGGTTTTTCGGCGCATTAGATCCGAATGAAGGTGGTGTAACCTCACGGACCAATTTCAACGCAATTCTACTCACCACGACACCAGGTAATAACCTGANNAAAAATCAGCTTTTCTATTCACGTTATGCACTTGATCTACATACAAACTTTACTTTCTTTCTTGAAGATCCGGTAAACGGCGATGAAATTCGTCAGCGGGAAGGTAGAGACTTGTTTGGTTACTATGGTAGCTACACGCAGGACGATTATTTTGGAAAACTAAAGCTAACCTCGCAGGTTGGGCTTGATGTGAGGTTAGATGCTACCCAGAATTCAGAGCTCTCACATACCAGAAACAACACCATCTTATTAGATCCGATCAAACTCGGTGACATTACAGAACTGAATTCTGGCTTGTTTCTGAGTGAGACACTGCGTTTCAATGAGAAGTTCAGTCTTAATGCTGGATTGCGCTTTGATCAGTTTTACTATCGTTATTATAACAAGCTTGATGAAGATCCAACCTTAAATGGTGCAGGCAATTATAAGGCTCAAAATAACATTGTAAGTCCAAAATTTAGTTTCTTTTATCAGCCTACAGCAAGTACACAGTTTTATGTAACAGCCGGAAAGGGCTTCCATTCTAATGATACCAGAGCCGTTGTCGCAGCCGACGGAGTTAAAACCCTGCCAGCAGCTTATACGACTGACTTAGGAACGGTACTAAAAGTATCGGATAAGTTGTTGTTCAATGCGGCCCTGTGGCAGATCCACTTNNCGGCGGCTCGCTTGAGTTTAGCGGAAAAACGCAGCGTGTGGGATTTGATTTCTCCGCCAGGTATCAGCCACTGCCTGCCATTTACCTGGATGCCGATCTAAACTATGCTCATGGGCGATCGGTAGATGATCCTGAAGGTGAGAATTACATTCCACTTGCACCAATATGGAGTAGCTCAGCAGGCATTACCTATATGAATAAAACGGGTTTTAATGGAAGTTTACGCTACCGGTACCTGGGCGATCGTCCTGCGAATGAAGACTACAGCCTTACTGCTGACGGCTATTTTATTACAGACCTGGTACTGAACTATACCACCAAGCGCTATGAAGTGGGAATAACGGTAAATAACCTTTTTGATGTTAGATGGAAGGAGACGCAATTTGAGACTTTAACAAAACTTCGGAATCGTGATGCGGTGAATAGCATTGCGTTTACACCTGGGACCAAGTTTGCTGCCTTGGCGCATTTTAGTTTCTTCTTTTAAAGCATATCACTGGAAGATGGCTACAGAAGCACCCGGCTTGTGGTGTCCCGGAGCCGAATCTGTATGTTTTTAGATCCAGCTTAGTCGCTTTAAGCTTCATTTAATTTGCCATTGTCAACTTATTGCTGCTGCTTTTGAGGCTGTCTACGGTGGCTTTAAGAATGTTTATCGTTTCCTCGGGATTGTTTATTGGAAAAGTAAAGTGTTTCTTAGGCCTTGGTTGAACTTCAGGAGTCTTCAAACCGTTGGATGCGGAGAAAATGAATGGAAATGCAACAATTATAACGCCATAGGTAATCTGTTTTAAGTGCGGTAAAGTTTTCATAGTATGCTGGTTTATAAATGATAAACCAAATTAAATGCCAAAAACATTTAATTACCATTCACAAAAACTGGCACAAATTAGCTTTAAGCGAGATAAACTGTTTTAATGTTTACAAATTCGTGCATACCAACCAAGCCGAGCTCCCTTCCATATCCGGAACCTTTGATGCCGCCAAAGGGCAAACGCGGATCTGATTTAACAAGGCTGTTCACAAAGCAGGAGCCAGCCTGCAACTCCTCCCTGGCAATCTGTTCCGCGCGCGCAATGTTGCGACTGAATACTGCAGCACCCAAGCCGAACTTTGTGTCATTGGCGATGTAGATTGCTTCTTCCATGTTTGTAGCGGTAATCATAGATGCTACCGGACCAAAAGTCTCTTCTTCATAGGCTGGCATACCTTTCTTAATACCTGTCAGGATGGTTGGGGTGTAAAAGGCATGGTTTCCTGAAATGTCTGGAATTTCACCACCCAGGATGCATTTAGCACCCGCCTGAATGTTCTTTTGCACGTCCTGGTGTAGTTCGTCTCGCAAGTCCTTTCTGGCCATAGGTCCCAGCTGCGTACCCTCTTGTAAGGGATCCCCTGTAATCCTGCTGGCCATCTTCGCTGTAAAAATTTCCGTAAATTCATCTGCAATGCCTTCAAGTAGTATAAACCGCTTGGCAGCAATGCAGCTCTGGCCATTGTTTATCAAACGGCTTTTTACACAGGTTTCCGCAGCAGCTTCCATGTCGGCGTCCTCAAGTACCAGATAGGCATCGCTGCCGCCCAACTCCAGCACCGACTTTTTGAGCAGCCCAGCTGCCTGTTGTGCAACCTGCATGCCCGCTTCCGTGCTGCCCGTCAGGGTTACTGCTCGTACCAACGGGTGTTCAATCACTTTTCTGGTAGCCTTGCTGTCGATCAGCAAGGTTTGGAATACATGTTCCGGAAAGCCTGCCTCTAAAAGTACTTCCTCTATGGCTAAGGCACAGCCTGGTACATTGGAGGCATGTTTTAACAATCCACAGTTACCAGCCATTAGTCCTGGGGCCAGAAAACGGAAAACCTGCCAAAACGGAAAGTTCCATGGCATCACGGCCAACACAATACCAATAGGTTGATAAGCGATATAACTTTTGCTCGCTTCGGTCGAAACCAGCTCATCGGATAAATATTCCTGTCCATGCTGCGCATAATACTCGCAAACAGCCGCACACTTTTCAACTTCTCCTAGGCCGTCTTTTAGAGGCTTGCCCATTTCCAGTGCCATTACCATCGCAAGTGCATCTTTACGCGTCCGCAGTATTGCCGCCGCCTTCATCAACAGGTCTGCTTTTTGGTGTAGCGGAACCCGGCGCCAGCTTTTCCATGCTTCATGCGCCTGATCAATTTTGCTGTTTACTTCAGCTTCGCTGGTGGCAGTATAGCGCTGGATGATTTCGCCGTTTACCGGATTAATGGACTGTATGGACATAGGATCTTTTTTAAACAAAAAACGGAGATATTTCGTCCGAAATACCCCCGTCTAAATTAACGCTCTCAGATATATAGACGACAATCAAGCCGCTTTATTGTATCTGATGTAAAAAATTTGAATTATTATTTGAGAATCTTCAATGCCGACCCATTTAGTCGCACCGTAGCCTTTTCAGAAACATTATACGTAGCCTTCACGATCTCCGGATTATTCAAGCCAAGCCCGCTTGCGCCAGGTATAGTGAAGTCTGCGACCTTAATCTTGGCGTCTTTTTCAATGGTTAAGCCCGCGCCACCTTCCTGATTACCGATATTCGCTATTAAACTATCTAATTGCACCTGCTCCAGAATTACCTCGCCTGTTTTACCCAGGTCAAGTTGTAATCTGTTTTGTGTAAAACCTTTGATCAGCACTTCCGCTGCCGGATAAGTCTTTTGAAACTTAAGCGGCACGTAGGGACTTGTTTTCAGGTGATCAATTCTGTTGAGTACGAGCACGAAGCCCTCATTCCGGAATGGAGCACCTTTTTTAGCATCTTCAGTAACTTCAAATTTCAGTTTGCTTCCATTCTGCGACCACTTCACATGTTCCTTGAAGGAGGCGCTGGTGTATAAACCTTCTTTTACACCTTTTTCAATGGTCACCTGCATTTTGTCCGCGTCCGCCAGCTCAATGTCTGTGACGTTTCTGATGGCGACGTATTCCATTCCGTAAAAGCGGTTCCTCCAGTCGCCTTTGTTGTAAAAGGCCTTCTGAGTAAGATTAAATGCAGTAAGTGCAATAACACTTGCAGCCACTGCAGCGATAATTAATATGGTGCTCACTTTCATGATTTCTTAGATTGATAATTTTCATTTTTAAATTGTTCATAACGTCTTTCAAGTTCATCCATCTTGATGTCCAGCAGATACATGTTGCGAAACAGCTCTGGTAATTCTTGCCCCAGAAAACGCTCGCGGCTATATAACTTGATTTTCTCAGCAGCATCGTCGGTGATGTAAAAACCAATTCCACGTTTATTATAGATCACTTCTTTATTTTGAAGGAACTCGTAAGCTCGTACTACGGTATTTGGATTAACTTCAAGCTGTATCGCAAGTTCTCGAACAGACGGAATTTTGTCTTCCCTTGTCCATTTTGCAAGTAATATATGCTCACTGATATAAGCTGCTATTTGCAGGTAAATCGCTTCATTTTCTCTAAACTCCATCTTACACCTCCCTTTCTCTAAGTTTAAAATATGCGCTGGTCCACAGGATCAATGACATCACAATAATCAAGATCCATGGATAAAATTCTGATCCAGGGGCGGGGTCTAGCGAGATGCCATTTTCACCATCCATCATCCTAATGGAATCGAATGGTGGTGAAAATTCCGCCTTTCCACCGAAAATGAGCCTAAGTAACGGCGCATTGATCAGGATAATACCGAGTACACTGCCGAAGAAGACAAAGCCGGTTTTGATAAAGTGAAGATTCCTGAAGAATATTGCGCCCAGAAAAAATACCGAATGGATAAAGGTAAAAATCATTAGTCCAGGGTAGAACTTGGAGTCTTCAACGGTAATAATGTTTACTACCTCATTCTTTTGCACTGCTGTCAGGTTTGCTATGCTCAATACAGCAAAGTCTACAAGATAGAAGCACAAGGTATATAGCACTTGAAAAATGACGTAGGAATAAATCCATCCAACCAGATAGCGCTCCAGATTGGATACGGGTAAGGTGAATAATGGGATGGACTTCTTTTTATCTCCATAAGCACTAAAGATAATGCTGGTGAACATCGCTCCAGACAATATCTTGAAAACAAGGTAGAAGGTTGCTTGCAAGTGTGGACCCAGATAACCACCACCTGCATAGGTGACAAATGTCAGGAAGCTGCATAATATCGCAGCGAGTACTGCTAGTGAAAGCATGTAGGTGCGGCCGTTTTCTTTGGTATGCTTAGACAGTAATAGGCCGAAGCGCTGCAGATCAAATGTGTTGTTCATGATGTTAGTTTAAATATTCGGTTACAGCCTTACTTTTGTTGGTTATCGCATTGAAGAGTAGTTCCATATCTACCTTACTATAGTTTTCGGCGTTGTTAATGCTGATCGTATTGACACCGAAGTCCGTTGCTTCCTGGTACAGTATACCACCTTTGTTCGCATGTGCTGCGGTACTGAAAATGATCTTATCCGAAATTTCTTCAAGGCTTTTGTTCAGCACAATCTCCTGATCATGTATTACAACTACAGTATCAATCAAACTATCCAGATCGCGAACCTGGTGTGTAGAAATGATGATGCAGCGATTATCTGTAAAGGCAGCAGCAATTATCTTCCGGAACTGCACTTTTGATGGAATATCAAGGCCATTTGTCGGTTCATCCATGATCAGCAAGCTTGTATTGGTCGCAATACCAAAAGCGATCATCACCTTTTTTTGCTGACCGAAAGACAGTTTGCTCAACATCTTGTCGGTGGGTACATCAAACTCGGTTAGCATTTCGAAAAAAACAGCATGATCGAATTTTGGATAAAACTGTCCGCTACTATCCACAAATCCGCGTGCGGTCAGAGGCGGAAGATAAACTTCTTCGGGAATGAAGAACAGGTCCTGCAGAAAAGCTGGCTGACGATCGGCAGCATTGTAGCCGTTAACGCTACACTGCCCGCCTGTGGGAAATACAAGCCCTGCCATATTTTTCAATAGGGTTGATTTCCCTGCACCATTTTTTCCGAGCAGTCCATAAATGTGCCCGACTTTCAGTTCAAGGTTTAGGTTTTTGAATAATAGCGACTTCTTATTGTAGCCAAAATTCAGGTTCGAAAGCTTTATCATAATGCGTGATTATTGGATAAATTGGTGTATTAGTTATGTAGTACAGTACAAATGTAGTACAAGAAATGAATATTGCAACGTTTCCTGAAAAATATTTTATTTAACCTTCTGAGTGTTTGTACGTACCAATCGTATCTGCCGCATTAAAATAGGGTATTGTGGGTGTACAGAATTTTAAAACATTTCTCCGGGCTTTGGCATTGATGTAGGTATGAAAGAAAACGCTTACCTAAAACAAAGAAGGGTTGGGATTAACTTCAATGATGCACAGCAGGCGGAGGTTTGCCTTTGGGCACCAACTGCTGAAAGCGTCGAAGTAGAATTAGAAAGCGGATCGCTTGTAAGCCTCCAAAGACACAACAAAGGATATTGGCGTGCAACAACAGATCAGCTCCAGCCAAATGATTCATATAAATTCGTTATTGACGGGACAAAAAGACTTCCTGATCCGGCATCATTAAGCCAGCCTAAAGGCGTACATGAGGCATCAGCTGTAGTAGACCTCCAAGCAGCAGAATGGACCGATGAAGAATGGAAGAATCCTGAACTTAACAACTATATCATTTATGAAATCCATACCGGCACATTCTCCGCAGCCGGAGATTTCGACGGCATCGCGGAACATTTGGATCACCTGATTGAGCTGGGTATTAATGCCATCGAGATCATGCCTGTAGCGCAGTTCCCTGGTGCACGTAACTGGGGTTATGATGGCGTATTCCCATTTGCGGTACAACATTCTTATGGCGGTGCGGCCAAACTGCAGGAACTTGTAAATACCTGTCATGCCAAAGGCATCGCTGTGATTCTTGATGTTGTCTACAATCACATGGGACCCGAAGGCAATTACTTCGGAGAATTTGGTCCTTATTTCACGGACAAATATCATACACCCTGGGGGCAGGCCGTAAACTTCGATGATGAATACTGCGACGGTGTAAGGGATTATTTCNNTGTGGTTCCGTGATTTTCATATTGATGCCCTACGTATGGATGCGGTTCATGCCATCAAAGATTTAAGTGCGGAGCACATCTTAAAAGCAATCAGGCTGGAAGTGGATGCCTTGATGGAGTTAACTGGACGAACCCATTACCTGATCGTGGAATGTGACCTTAATGATCCCAGATTTTTAGATAGCGCTGAAAAGAATGGTTTTGGAATGGATGCACAATGGATCGACGAATTTCACCAAGCCTTGCGCATCAGTGCGGGCGAACCTACAACAGGCTACTATTCAGATTTTCAAGGCATACGACATCTGGAAAAAGCTTATCGCGACGCCTATGTATATGATGGACAATATTCTGAACACCGAAAAAAGAATTTTGGCAAACCAGCCAAAGATCAGCCGGGATCAAAGTTCATTGTCTTCTCTCAGAATCATGATCAGGTGGGCAATCGCATGTTAGGAGAACGAAGCTCCGTATTGTATAGCTTTGAGATGCAAAAGGTACTTGCAGGAGCAGTAATGATCAGTCCTTACCTGCCCATGCTGTTCATGGGTGAGGAGTATGGAGAGACAAACCCTTTCCTTTATTTTGTCAGTCACACCGACCCCGAGTTGAATAAGATGGTACGGGAAGGACGCAAAGCTGAATTCGCTGCATTTCATACCGAAGGTGAAGCACCAGACCCCGATGCGGAACAAACCTTTCTGCAGTCTAAGTTACAATGGGAACTGCTCAACAAGCCTGAGCATCAAACGATGTTTGATTACTACAAGGCTCTGATAGCTTTAAGGAAGGAAAATCCAGCCTTAAGCAATGGCGACCGAAACCGGATAACGGCCATCAGCTATCCCGATAAGAACACTCTGGTGCTGAAAAGGTGGGAACCGCGCCAGCAAATTGTTTGCATCCTTAATTTCTCTAAAGAAAAACAAGCTATCCCCGCTGAGGATTCAATCCACAACTGGCAGCTACTGTTGTGTTCTGCCGATGAGAAATGGGGTGGTCCTTGCAAGGATGATGGCGCTTGTCAGGAAGTCAACAAACTAATTATTCAACCAGAATCAATTTTAATATACACCAGAAAAGATGCTTAACCCAATAGCAACCTATAGAATTCAGTTTAACAAGGAGTTCACCTTTTCCGACTTCAAAAATATCATACCCTATCTTTCTGATCTGGGTATTCAAACCATCTATGCCTCTCCAATAATGGAGGCGAGTCCCGGCAGTATGCACGGGTATGATACGGTTAATCCGCTTCGGATCAATCCGGAAATCGGTACAGAAGCCGAGTTGCTGGAAATTTCCGGAGTCCTGAAATCCAGGGGTATGAGTTGGATTCAGGATATTGTACCCAACCACATGGCATACCACCAGAATAACCTATGGCTGATGGATGTGCTGGAAAAAGGAGAGGCCTCTCCCTATTACAAGTTTTTCGACCTGAACTGGTCTGGCAAGGGGTTTGAACCAATTATGACCCCATTTTTAGGTGATGACCTGGAAACCGTAATCGAGCGTGGCGAGTTGAAGGTGGTTAAAAATGGAGACAAATTTGCGTTCGACTATTCTGGCAATATCTGGCCTTTAAACGAGGACGCCCAAAAACAACTCCAGCCACAAAACCTGGAGCAGTTCAACACGGATAAGAAAGCATTACTGACACTGGCAAATAAGCAGAACTACAGGCTCTGCAATTGGAAGGAAACCGATCGAAAGATCAACTATAGGCGTTTCTTCACCGTAAACAGTCTGATCTGCCTGAACATTCAGGATCCGGACGTATTCAAGGCCTATCATGAGTACATCTTTGCACTACTTAAAAGAGGCGTTTTCCAGGGTTTACGTGTGGATCATATTGATGGATTATTCGATCCGGCAACCTACCTGGAATTATTAAGGGAGTCGGCCGGTAAAGATACCTACATTGTCATTGAGAAAATTCTGGAACAAGGCGAAGAACTTCCTACAGCCTGGCCGGTGCAAGGTACAACGGGTTATGATTTCCTGGCTACTGTCAATAACCTTTTCACCAATAGAAATGCAGAGCAAGCCTTTTCTGCCTATTACAAAGATCTAAGCGAAAGTACAGCAAGCATTGAAAAACAAATTTGGGTGAAGAAGGCTGCCATTNNCTCAACAACCTTGTCGATCTGTATCTTAGCTTAAACCTGCAGGAAGAACAGCCACAGCTTGATCCCGAATTGCTGAAAGATGCTATCGCAGCACTACTGATCCATTGTCCGGTGTATCGCTACTATGGAGGTACCTTTCCGCTGACCAAATCAGAAGCTACAGAACTCAAGGACCTTTTAGATCAAATTTCTGACAAACGACTTCAACCTGCTATAGAAGCATTGAAGCAAATCTGGTTCGAAAGACCGAAGGCGCTCAACAAAGAATTTAATAAACGTGCAACGCTGTTCTACAAACGCTGCATGCAGTTTAGTGGGCCTTTGATGGCAAAAGGTGTCGAAGACACCCTGATGTATACTTATAACCGCTTTATCGGAAAGAACGAAGTTGGTGATTCACCAGAAGGTTTTGGACTAACTCCACAAGCCTTTCATGAATCTATGGAAACCCGGATCAAGTATTGGCCACTAGCCTTAAGCGGCACTTCTACCCACGATACCAAGCGGGGGGAAGATGTACGTGCAAGGCTGAATGTGCTGACGGATCTTTCCGAGGAGTGGCTAAACCTGGTGCAGGAATGGAGCCGTGATGCCACCGCACAGGATAAGCCCGATGCAAATGATACCTACTTCATCTACCAGACACTCCTTGGCAGCCATCCAATGCCAAATGTTGACGAGCCAGACTACCAGGAGCGAATTGATGCTTACCTGCAAAAGGCACTGCGGGAAGCGAAACGTCATACTGGCTGGGCCGAACCTGCAACAGATTACGAAGCCGCCGCCCAGGAATTCAGTAAGCGCTTTATAGATGCAGGTGCTTCCTCTGCCGAAAGCTTTAATACATTCTTCAAGAAGGTCGCTGATCATGGTATTCTCAATGCCTTGGCACAGGCAACTGTTAAGTTCACGGCGCCAGGTGTACCCGACGTCTATCAGGGAACAGAGCTCTGGGACCTGAGCCTCGTTGATCCCGATAACCGGCGTCCAGTCGATTACGAAAAGCGCGCCACCTGGCTGGAAGAAATAAAAGCTGGCACGGATATCCAGGAACTATGGGACAGCCGCTATGGTGGCAAAATAAAACTCTGGCTGCAACACCTGTTATTACAGGATAGAAAAAACAACCCTGATGATTACAAAACTGCTGGCTATCTGCCACTGGAAGTGAAGGGGAAATACGCAGATCATATTCTGGCATATGCTCGCAAAGGTCCGCAAACCTGGACTATTGTTGTTGTTCCACAACACATTGCCGCAATATGTGAATACGAGCAATCTGACATTTTTTCCATCAATTGGAAGAATACACGTATTGAAGTTCCTGCTGGGGCACCTGAAGCATGGAGCCACCTCTTCAGCAGGGAAAGAGGCAGCGTAAAAGGCGGTGTGATCAAAATTGAAGAGATCTTTAAAGCATTACCTTTAGCGGTGTTAAAGCTGGAAATGCCTGGCAACAAAAGAGGTGCAGGTATTTTGATGCACATTACCTCGCTGCCTTCAGCATTCGGCATTGGAGATATCGGTAAGCAAGCTTACAATTTTGTTGATTTTCTCAAAAGATCCGGACAAAGGTACTGGCAACTATTACCCCTAAATCCAATTTCCGAAAGCCAAAGCTACTCTCCATATAGTGCATTGTCCAGCATGGCCGGGAATGTGCTGCTAATCAGTTTAGAGGCATTAATGGAGGAAGGGCTTCTTAGTGAAGAGGAGTTAAAAGCCGAGCTACCTTCCGGCAAAAAGCAGGTGGACTATACTGAAGTGGAGCAACATAAATTACCACTGCTGGAGCTCGCTTACCGTAATTCCGTAAAAAATGGTCCGGATTCTGCTTATCAGGAATTTTGCAGTAAGGAAGCTTTCTGGCTGGATGATTTTGCGCTGTTCATGTTGTTTAAACGGGAGTACGATCAAAAACCTTGGAATGAATGGCCAATGGACATACGCAAGCGGAAATCAACTGCGCTGACCAAGGTTATTAAAAGCGGCAAATCGGAACTCGATCAGATTAAGTGGCAGCAGTATATCTTTTTCAAACAGTTTGCAGCATTGAAGCAGTATGCACACGAACATCGGGTGCAGCTGATCGGAGATCTGCCTTTCTACATCAGCTACGATTCGGTAGACGTATGGGCTCATCCACAACTATTTAATTTGGACCAGGACGGCAACAATGCAGGCATTGCAGGGGTACCGCCAGATTATTTCAATGAAGATGGCCAGTTGTGGGGCATGCCGGTGTACCGCTGGGAGGTGATGGCTCAGGAAGGTTACGCCTGGTGGAAGCAGCGCCTTAAAAAGAATATGGAGTTGTTTGATCTCTTACGCCTGGATCATTTCCGCGCATTCGCTTCTTACTGGGAGGTACCTGCAGCGGAGAAAACGGCAGTCAATGGTAGTTGGAAAACTGGTCCCGGTGCTGAATTCTTCGAAGTGATGCGCGAAGAACTTGGAGACTTGCCTTTCATTGCGGAAGACCTCGGGGATATTGATGATGATGTTTACCAGTTGCGTGATCAGTTTGCCATGCCAGGTATGAAGGTCCTGCAATTTGCTTTCGGTAATGATATGCCTTGCTCCATACACATTCCGCATCAGTATGACACGGACAATTGTATCGTTTATACTGGAACACATGATAATACGACCACTAAAGCTTGGTTTAAATCAGAAAGCACTAAGGAGAACAGGAAAAACCTGGAATGTTATCTTGGGCGGCCAGTTACAAAAGACAATGTTCATTATCAACTCATCCGTCTTGCTTATGCATCCGTGGCGCGACTGGCAATTATTCCGGTCCAGGATGTCCTTGGCTTGGGAAAGAAAGCCCGAATGAACACACCGTCATCAACAGAAAACAATTGGGCATGGAAGCTTGAACCTGGTGAGTTGAAAGAGGACCATGGCAACATGTTGCGTGAACTGAGCAGAATATTTGGAAGACTTTAGTCTTCCTTTTTCTGCTCATTAAGCCTGTTTTCTTCCTTTTTGGAGATTAGCTTTCCAGTTTTAAGGTCTATACGGATCTTATTATAGATACTCATGTAAAAGTTGGCAATCCAAACCAGGGAGAATCCCGAGAGGATATAGCCGCGCCAATCATCATGATACAACTTGTAATTGGTTAAAAGCAGGATCAGCACGGTTACATAGTGGCTGAAACAGAACTCGCAGGTGAATAGGTAGAAAAACTTCCGCTTTAAAAGTCTTGGTGCCTCTTTAGATTGCCTGACACAATATTCCCGTGGTTCTCTGAATACTTCTTCGTGGGTAACTGTCCAGGCAATGCTTGCAACAGGTATGGCGAGTATAAAAAGCCAGAATAATTCATGCTCTTGGTTCATGGTAATATTACAAATGGCACAAAGCTTTGTTTTATGAAGCTTGACATTCAGCAGACCGGGGTTGTCCGGTCAGGAGTATAATTGTCGTAATTTTGACGCAAAAAAGAACTTACTTATGGAGCAATCCAAATTTGATAAACTATGTGAACTCACAGCAGGTGATTACCAGGCTTTTCTTTATGACTGCGATGGTACCCTTGCCGATAATATGGCAGCACACACAGAATCTTACGTTGATGCAGCTAAAGAACACAATGTAATATTTGACCCTGCAATTATTGATGAACTTGCAGGTTGGCCTATCGCCAATGTGGTTGAAGAAATCAATACCAGGTATAACTGCAGTCTCGTGCCTGCAGAATTCAAAGTGCGGAAAGCGGCGATTTTTGCCGATAGGTATCTGGAGGAAATAAAACCCGTAACGCATGTAGTTGATCACTTAAAAGCAAATGCCGGTAAAAAGCGTATTGCAGTGGTTTCCGGCGGAGATACCGCGGCAATTGAAAGGACCTTGGAGGTATTAGGCATTCGCGAGTTGGTAGAAGTCCTGGTTTGCGCCGGAGATACTGAACGTGGCAAGCCCTATCCTGATCCATTTTTAAGAGCTGCGGAACTTCTTGGTGTAGAACCCGGAAAGTGCCTTGTTTTTGAAGATGGACGACCAGGCGTACAAGCTGCAGAAGCTGCAGGAATGCACTGGGTTCGTGTAGACCAGTTGAAATTCGGATAAACAGATGAAACGTTCAGGATCGGCAGATCTGCCACTACATTATGGACAAGTACCGATGTGGCTTGCGGAACGCATGTCTACGTTGGGACTTGCAATTACAGAAGCCATTGTAGAAGAGTTTGGTACTGCTGCGATGTTGCAGCGGCTGGGCGATCCATTCTGGTTCCAGAGTTTTGGTGCGGTCATGGGCATGGACTGGCATTCCTCAGGCATCACCACCTCGGTAATGGGTGCTTTAAAGAAGGCCATAAACCCCCATGCTAAAAGCCTGGGACTTTACATTTGTGGTGGAAAAGGTAAGCAGTCGCGCGAAACACCTGCAGAGTTGATTCGCTACGGTGCTTTCGCCGGTATCGCCGGGGATGCACTTGCCAGATCAAGCAGGCTTAGTGCAAAGGTGGATAATACTGCTGTTCAGGATGGCTTTCAGTTGTACCTGCATAGCTTTATCGTAGATCAAACCGGTAAATGGACCGTGGTACAACAAGGCATGCGCCCGGACAGTGCAACAGCTCGCAGGTATCACTGGCATTCTGCAGATCTGAACTCCTTCGTGTCGGACCCACATTCCGGTATCGCTGGCCAAAACCAGGGACAGATCATTAACCTGGCTGCTAAGGCGGCTCTACCCGCACAGCAGGCTATGCTCTCCATGACTCAAGAGGATCCGCAACGTATGCTAACGGAAATCCGTCACCTCAAAATGCCCGATCACCACGAGGTGACCGCCAAAGATGTGGATCTAAAAAGGCTGGGCGCAATGCTCTGGCTGACGCATGAAAAACAGCCTGCGGATTTTGAGTCTTTACTAATGCTGGAAGGGATGGGACCACGTACACTCCAGTCCATGGCCCTGGTGAGCGAGGTTATCTATGGTACGCCCTCGAGATTTCAGGATCCTGCACGCTTTTCCTTCGCTCATGGCGGCAAAGACGGCCATCCTTTTCCTGTTCCCCTGAAAGTTTATGATGAAACCATTGCTGTACTCAGCAGGGCAGTCCAGAAAGCCAAAGTGGGGCAAGCAGATAAGTTGCAGGCCATTCGTAAACTTTCCGAGCTCTCAAGAATGGCCGAGCAGGGATTTACGCCTAACCAGAACTTTGATGCCGTACTTGAAAGAGAGCGCCGTGAATCCTGGAAATATGGCGGTAAAACCGTTTTTGGCGATGCAAAGCCACCCAAAGATCAGCAGTTAAAGTTATTTTGATGATCTACCCACAAGCTCCATCTTCCCAGCCTGTTTTAAGAGACATTGGTGTGTTTTTTGTAACGCTATACTCCAAAACACACACATTTACATGAGGCGTTGGATACCGGTGCTGGGCATCGCTTATATATTATTGCTGAGCAGCTGCAGCATTATGAAACGAAACCGTTTCAGTAAACATCAGGGTGAACAAAGTAATGAACTGGACCTTCCTGTTGTTTTATATCCCGCAGAAAACGAAAACTCCCGACGGTTATTGATATTGATGTCGGGGGATGGCGGCTGGCTGGAATTTAATGATCAGCTGGCGGCAGGTTTTGCTAAAAAGGGCTATCACGTGGTTGGATTGAACTCCCGGAGCTACTTTTGGGAGCAGCGAAGTCCGGCACAGACGGCCGAAGATGTTAGACGGCTGATCCTGCATTACACCAAGCAATATCGTGCAAGCCGGATATACCTTGCCGGTTATTCCTTCGGTGCAGATGTAATTCCCTTTATATACAACAGGCTTCCTGCGCCTACAAAACGGGCCGTAATCGCTATTGGGCTCTTTTCTCCTTTTGCAAGCACCGATTTTATGGTTCATACTACAGATCTTCTCAATTTATCGGGTGATAACAAGACTTTCAAAGTGGGGCCAGAGGTGCAGAAGATCCGGATACCAGTTTATTGCTTTTATGGTGAAAATGAAAATCCAAAGCCTTTATCGGAAATCAACAAGCGGAATTTCCACCTTACATTGCTTTCCGGAGACCATCATTATGAGCCTTCAGAAAGTCAAAAAATAGTTAATACATTCCTAAAATTACGTTCCTTAAAGCTACGATGAAATCATTTTTAACGACAATTTGCTGTATCGTCTGCCTCACGTTTAATCCCTTCGCATTTCAGGCAAGGGCCCAAGCTGATCTTCCATTGCACAGCTTCCCAAAAGCTGGTCCCAAACCCATGTTGGTTTACCTAACCGGTGACGGCGGTATGAATAGCTTCTCCAAAAGTTTGATCAAGACGCTAAATGATCAAGGCTATGCCGTTGTTGCCCTTGATACCAGGAAGTATTTCTGGGAGAAGAAAACGCCGGTGCAATTTGCAAAGGATGCGCGCCAGTTCATTGATCACTATATGAGGCAATGGAATAAGAGTAGTTTTGCGCTGCTGGGTTACTCTTTTGGCGCCGATGTGGGTGCTTTCCTGCCACCTTTACTTCCTGAAGGTACCTCCTCAAAGCTTAGAGCTGTAGCACTTTTGTCGCCGGGTTTTTCAACCAGCTTCGTGACGAAGATCAGTAACATGCTTGGCATGGGCAGTACAGACAAAGATCCATATAAAGTTTATCCGCAACTGCTTAAAAGTCCGGCGCCAGTACTTTGCATCTTCGGTGCAACCGAAGGCAGTGACTTCTATCCCGCTATTAAACCCAGTGCAAAGCTTAAGAAGGTGCTCGTTCCAGGATCGCACAAGTACAATGATGATGTAACGCTGATCGCCCGGACCATTATTCAGGAACTCTAATTGCCTTCAGAAACACGCTTTAAAGCTCTTGGTACCTGCAGCAAGTGGTAATTGTGACTGTAGATCAGGTATTTCTTTTCCCAGCGCGGCAGGAACTTTTCTTTATAGCGTCGTAAACCTTTAAACTGTCCAAAAATCCTAAAGTTCTCGTAGGCATATTTGATGGTCTTCTGAGTAACATTCACGTCTTCCATTCCCGACAGCGGTGCTAGTCCCATGTTTACCGATTGGTAACCTTCCTCTTTCAGGTATAGGAAAGTCATGGAAAGTAGCATATCAAGAATGCCATTCGGTGCATCTGTGACTTTCCGGATAAGGTCGTACGTAGCTTCTCCTGGCGCATAGTCTGGAATGAGGTTTAAAAATGCGTAAACCTTTTCTTCCTGATCTTCGATGGTCAATATTGTTTGNNTGATTAAGCTCCTGTAGCCACTCTTCTGAAACCTTTTCCAACTTCTGCAACAACCCTAGTTTCACCGGCGCTTTATATGCCTTGAACTGAAAACCTTCAGCCACCAGCCTGTTCACCGCACTTCTGGTGGTTTTCATTTTTCCGCCTTGCATGGTGAAGGTTGTGAGATCCAGAACGGCTTCTTCCCCAATCGGAATAGATTTACGCCCTAGTGATCTATAAAAATCAAGGGATGATTCCGGAACACGGTAGTATGCACTGATAAATCCGTTTTCCTGGCAGAATATTTCGAAGCTGTTCACCATTTCCTTCTTAATACGGTCGTTAGCCGCCACCGGATCTTCAAGCACAATTGCAAAATGCCTGGTGATCTTAAAACTGATAAAAGCACTTCTGTCCTCATTGAAAAAAAGCAACTTATCAGGGTAAGTTTTGAAGTAATCCAGGGCTGACTTACCAGACTTCTTCAACAGTTCATTCGCGGTATCAAAGTCTTCCTGCGTGTTGTAAGGTTTCGAAAAATAGGGTTTAAGTAGGCTGAAGATGATAAAGAGGATCAATGTGGCTCCGGCGATGTAAACCGAATATTCAAACCGCTCCCCAAACGGGGTTTTTGGCGCTAATGCTTTATCATCAATCAGGAACAAAAGTTTCAGTACCGCCTTAATAGCTTGATCAAAATGGAAGTCAATACCGAAGTGTCGCTTGTCTATGAAGTAAAAGCCTAACACCCCATAGGCTAGCACAGCTAGTGCTGCATAAATGATCACCAGGTAGTTAAAGGATACAAACCTCGGATTAGGTTTGAGTTTATAGAAGCTGCAGGTATACCACAGCGTGGCGCCTGCTGTAAAGGCTAGCAAAGCCTCTTCATAATCAGCCGCCTTTAGCAGGTGACCAAAAAAGGAAAATGCGGTGATTGTTACGGCTGCATACCAGGCTCTTTTAGATCCTTGTAAGAGGAACACGCTCATCATCACCAGGATCAATCCGAAAACCAGCACCAAGGCATTACTGGTAACAATCAGGTCATCAGAAATCAGGTTTTGTACCAGGCGTAACCTTACTGGAATGGCAGGCGTGATCGCAGATACAATGTTCACGATGCCAAGCATCAGAATGATAAAAGCGGGGAGTACCCGTAAAATAAGATTGTCCCGTTTGGTAATAAAGCTCACAATCCCTGCAAATAGTGGGAGCCAGAATTCAAAAAAACGGAAAAGGAGTGTTATTGTTGCTGCGGCGACAATCGGGAAGCCAAATTGTTGTAAGATAAAGGTCAATGATAATTCTATCGTACCCAACCCACGCAGGAAAGGAGAAGCAATGAGGAGTACAACCATCACCATGTAGCCAATGATGGCTGCTGGCCAACTTGCATCTAAGCCTAAAGCAAGCATCGATATATAGAGGTGCACAATGCCGATAACTTCTATACCAATGGAGACCAGCAAGGTCATCCAAAACTCTTTTCTACTCACCTTTTGATCGATCATGTCGTCCAAAATGGTGGTAATAGAAGGTCGGATCTTAGCTAGCCAATGGTAAGCATAACCTTTCCTGGAAATGGAATAGATTAATGCAATTAGTGCAATGGTTAACAAAAGCAGGAATACGAATGCGAGAAGTTCTGTCTTTCCCAGACTTGTGAAAAGCAGCGCTATGCCCATAACCGGGATACCTACGATCACGACGGAAAGTATGCCGCAAAAGCCAAATAGGGTAGAAGCCAGGTGAATGTTGGACTTGGAGATTCCCCGATCCTCAATCTGGCGCGTAAAGAACACCAACGAGGAAAATCCGCCGGCAGGCAGAAAAATACTGACGAGATTTCTTTTTAGAAAAAGTGATAGGGCAAGGCCTAAGGGAACTTCTTTATTGAGCGCACGAAAGCTATGCACGTACATTTGTGCTTGAGCAAGCACATAGACCACCGTAAGCAAAATACCGGCTATGATATACACCGGACTACTGCGTTTAAGCTCTTCCTGAATTCGTATTAATTCGATATGCTGTTCTCTAAAGAAGAAAACAGCCATCCCCAGCATGAACGCGGCAACGAAGAACTGCCAGAAAAATTTATTATAAACGAGCTTCGAGAAAAACTTTGTGGCGTTCTGCATACCGGCAAAGATAATGGATCCTAGCTCTTCTGTCTGCTCATCATTTCATAAACGGCTTCCATCGCTTCTACAATTCCATCACGTTGGGTACGTAGCAGGTCGATGTGGTCTGCATGGTCATCAAAATCTGCGATCAACCGGTTATATCTGTCAAGGGCAACACGCTCACCACCAAGTACTGCATTAAGTATAGCCTTATCTTCCTTGCTGCTTAAAGCTTGTTTGATGTCGATCCAGGTGCGATGTAGTGCACCAGCTAAATCTCCTCTTTCATTGTTGGCCTTACCGCCATGTTTTTCAATATGTGCTTTAAGTTCACTGGCATACAACGCGCGCTGTGCAGAAAACCGAAGGAATAATCCCTTAAGTTCAATCTTGTCCGTTGCTTCACTTGATGTTTCAAATCCTTCCTTACCGTCATTTACAAGTTCCAGAAGCTCTTTGAGTTCATTGATGATTTGCCTGTTGCTTTTCATAATTTGTTTTGTTTATAGTCATAACCGTTTCAAATGTATTATAGTTTTCACGTTGGTGTCTGTATTCAATGTCATAACTGGTATGTTCCTTAAACGGACAAACCAGATATCTTTAATTTTGTTACCCATCAGCATTAAAAGCTGATTATTGATTTATGAGCAACAAACAATTAAAAGATATACCGTATTCCGTCTTAGATTTAGCTACCGTTATACAGGGTAAAACGCCTGCGGATACTTTCGTGAGCAGCCTTGATCTGGCAAGACATGCAGAGTCCTGGGACTATACACGTTACTGGCTTGCCGAGCACCATANNTTCTGCCACGTCGGTAGTGATCGGCTATATTGCCGGGGGTACCAAGAAGATTCGCGTGGGTTCTGGCGGTATAATGCTTCCAAACCACTCGCCTTTGGTCATTGCAGAACAATTCGGCACACTCGAATCTTTGTATCCGGGCCGTATAGATCTAGGGCTTGGCCGGGCGCCGGGTACTGATCAGCTCACCGCAATGGCCATTCGTGGCGACCGCTTTGCCGCAGTGAATAACTTCCCTCAGGAAGTAAGGAAACTGCAAACCTATTTCTCCGCGGAAAATCATACCTCGAAAGTAAGAGCAATCCCTGGTGAAGGTTTAGAGATCCCGATCTGGATCTTGGGATCAAGTACCGACAGTGCACATTTAGCAGCAGCAATGGGCCTTCCTTATGCTTTTGCAAGCCATTTCGCTCCAGCGCAGTTCCTTACAGCAATCGACATCTACAGGAGGGAATTTAAGCCATCCGAATACCTGCAGGAACCTTATGTATTGTCTTGTGTAAACGTTATCGCTGCAGATACCGATGCTGAGGCAAATAAATTGGCGACCTCCCTTTATCAAATGTTCAGAGGTATTATCACAGGTGAAAGAAACCTCCTGCAGCCGCCTGTCGACAATATCGCTGATGTACTGAGTAGCTATGAGGCAGAGCAGATCAATCAGATGCTTGCCTGTACTTTTGTTGGCAGCAAGGAACTTGTGAAAGAAGATATGGAGTCGTTCCTGGCGCAAACGAAGGTTGATGAGATCATGGTCAGTGCACACATCTATGATCATCAGGCTAAACTAAGATCTTACGAGCTATTTGCGGAATTGATGCGGGATTAATCCACCGCAGCAATTCCAGCAACCAAACCTTTCCATTGTGGGTAGGAGGCGCCGATTTTGGCGCCCAGGCCCACCATGGTATTGCGGATGTTATCGAGCACATGGTCTGTATGGGTATTAGGCGTTTCGTTCCGTCCATGTACCTCTGCAGTTATTACATTGCCAATTTTCTTCACCTGAAAGGTTGATGTTGCAGCGTCATCAAAGAAGTGCGCAACAGCCTGCTCCGGCGACTGTGTGTTATCTGTAGGCCGTACCCGGAAACTCATGGTAGTTGCACCACCTTCGTGTTGCTCTTCAATGAATTCCACTTTCACCCAATCATAACCGTCACCAGTGCTCGTTCCAGGGCCTGGAATATCAATTTTCAGAAAATCTCCAAGTTGAACGTTCCTTTCCACGCTTTCGCCTGAGGGGCCACATAAAATGAAAGTGGAAGAAGGAACTTTAGCAACCTCATCCCATTTATTAACATTGAGCAGGCGCTGCTTAGCAACCTCATAAAAAGCGTTTGCCTCTTCTGCTGTATTAAATTTAGCTTCCTGTACGGCATTCATTTCGCTGCCGCTTTCCTGACTTGGTACTGCGTTTTCCATTTTGTAGTTTTCTTACTTAACAGCTGAGAACTTGACAATGTTGGCGGAATACGTAAAAACCTTTTGAAGTTGTACTACGTGGGCTGAAAAGTTGGCTTCGAAGTTTCCTTGATGGTAATGTGCCTTTTACAGTTACAAGCACTGCATTTGTAGCGCTTAACCTTTAGGAAGAATAAGATGTGCCTGTATAGGAATGATCTTCTGATACGCGTATCCAAAAATCCCGTCTTACATGAAGGACATTTCTGATACTCTTTCTGTGGCTGATATAAGAAGTTGTCTGCGTCCATGTCTTGAGTGTTAATATTTAATTGAAAACAAAACTACAGGTAAAAAGAACGCTTCACCACGGTGGAAATGCTTCGTGCAACAATATGTGCACAAACGTGTAATAACGGGATTGTATGTTAATGCTGGTACTTGTCTCCCTCAGACAGTCGATAAATCTGCTGGTCCTGCTCGTGGCTGCGAAACAAACAATCAGTGGAAAACACTGTTAAGTACCAAAAAACATCGATTATGGAAACATTTGAAATTGAAGTAGCCACTGGCGGATCCAGCATTACCTATACCATTAAACCATTGGAAGATGGAAGTTTCCAGGTCTTCCAGAAGGATGATGTAGTTGGGATTGTTTTCCCGAATACCCGCGAAAACGGCATTACCTGGACAACGGACGACGACATTGATGACGATCTGCTTGAAAATATCGGCAAGGCTATCGAAGCAGAAAAGCTGTAATATTGTATACCTTTGCAGCTATGACAGCTGAAGAATTAGAAGGTTATTTTACCGGCATCTCCTTGCCTTCACAAGTGGATATCGACACTGGTGTCACCATCGTTGATGTACCGCTATTTATCGCATCCCATTTAAATTTTATCAAGGCGAACGAAGGCAAGAAAAGCACAGAAGTTTACTACGATCGCTTGAACAGGTTAGTCGCATTCATGGAATCAAGCAAAGATCAGGAGGCATAGCGTTTTGCCACCTGATTCTTGTATCCATGTACCATGGTGTTTACGATTACAATTGCCGCTACGGCCACCGCAGTATAAGCAACCAGCTGGTTTGAATTCCAGTTGTTCATGCCGATTGCGAATACACCCCATGATCCTGCTACTGCATACTCCCGCATATTCCTGCTCCAGATCATAGCCGTAAATATGACACCTGCGATAAGCAGCACCAATACAGCCCAAAAGCTCTGTGATAGGGGCGACCCATCCCATCCAAGTGATCTGAAGTAAACGGATAAATTCGCAATCATGGCAACATTAAGCCAGCCGAAATAGATGCTAAAAGGCCACCAGATGAAGAATATGACTGACTTCGGCGCATCCCAACGTTCCATATTCAGGTTCACAACAATCTTCAATAGGGAAATAAAAAATACAAGCATCAGAACTACGGATAGTCCGATCAGGTCGTTGGTAAAAGCGACAATCCAACCCGCATTTACAACATTGGATATTATAAACCAAGGACCAATCCTGGAGACAAATTCATCATCAGCCTTCGCAGAAAAAAGACTTCTCGCCTGGTAAATGGAAAATAGAAATACCATTACGTAGATTACGCCCCAGATGGAAAAGGCATAGCCTGCCGGAGTAAGTAGATTTTCATACTTATCTGAAATTTCACCCACTGTGTTTGGCGCATTACTACCAGTATTATAGAAGTAGTTGATGGCAACGGCAGCCAAAAAGGTAATCAGGTTTAAAATCTGCAATGTCCTTTTCATATCGCATTTGTATTTAGTTACATTATCATAAAGGTTTAGGAGCAGATAATGTTTGGTCAGATTCGCTGTTGTGAGGTCATTGACAAGGGCTTTGCAGGGTGTTGGCTAGGGGTTCACCAGGCTATTTGCCTTGTCAACCCCTGACTAAGGCTTTGTTTGTACCTGTTGTGCCCCGAAGCTGTTGTGTTTTCTGCGTCTCATTTTCAAAGCGAAGTTGTAAATAGAAAAAACAAAGCGGTACCAAAACGCCTTTTATTGGTATTAATTTATAGTATGGACAGATTAGTAATAGAATCAATATTGGCAGACACAAATGAAATTGCCTTGGTAGACACCCAAAGTTCCATCCCCTGCGTATGCCTCGGCTTTGAAGACACGAATATGGAGCAGGTTAAGAGTGCATTTCAAACTTTGCAGAACCTGACCGCTACAAAATCAGTATCACTTGTAATTTGTGAAACGTTGATGTCTGGAATTTACGACATTGAAATTGTCACAGACGCACTGGATGAACCAATACGGATCTGCAATAAGGTCATTGAACAGCAGACCTTGAAAAGTATTCGGGAAATCATGGATAAGCATCCAGAACTGATTTTGGCAGTAAATGGTGCGACGGAAGACACTTCGCTAAAGATCAATACGGCCACCTACAAGGCGCACACATTATAAAGATAAGGAAAGGATTAGTTGTGATATGCTGCTATTCCTTCAGCAGGCTTCCATTTTGATCCGGGTTCGAAATAGTTCCAGAGGAGCTTGCTTAAGGATTTGATTAGCACCCAGCCTTCATTGTTTTGTTCCCAGGAAATGTCTTTCTGGTTTTTGGTGGCAATGCAGAATACATAATCTCCATGTGGTGCATTAACAAGCAGCACTTCAGATCTTGCTTCGTCTACCGCGCCGGATTTGGATGCTACCTGAACATAAGGCGGAATTTCGGCTAGTGCGTGGCCGTCGTAGTATATTCTGATCAGATTCCGGTAGATCCTTTCGGATGCTGCCGGACTGATTAATTCGCCTCTACGGATTTTCGTAAGCAAGGTTGCCATCTCTCTTGGCGTAGTTTGTCCCCAGCCATATTTCTGTTGATTCGCGCTACGGCCAGGTGTTCTGGAATTTACCCTGGTGTGCTGTAGTCCTTCCTGCTCCATGAGCTGGTTAATGGCCTCACCTCCGCCTGCAAGCGACTGGCACCATAAACTTGCGGTATTATCGCTGGTGGTAATCATCAGCATCATCACTTTGCCTAATGCAATCTTTTCTCCATCCTTAAAACTGCCGAGAATATCTTCCCCAGCATACAGCAGGCTGTCTTTATAGGTCAGGATACTTTGGTAATCCAGTTCATTTTTAGAGACTTTGTTCATTACCCCAGCGGTTATCGGGACTTTAATCATGCTGGCTGTAGGGAAGATGGTATCGCCCTTATACTCGGCAACTTTACCGGTTTTAAGGTTTTTTACGTAGATGCCGACATCGCCATTGAAGCCCTTCACCAGTTCATGGATCATTTTACTGAGCTTTTTATCGGTTTTTACCTGAGCAGACACGGAAAGGGATAGACTCAGGATGAACAGAAGTACTGGGAGCTTTTTCATTGGAAAATTAAAGGCAAAATAAAAGCCTCATGTGCTGAGGCTTTATGGTTATGAGATAAAATATTTTGTTTAGTAGTTGAATTCGTCTGGTGTTTTAGCTACAGAGCCATCCTGATTATCAGCAAATTCGTAACGCTTTTCTACAACGTCCTGATGATTTTTAATGTAGTCTACAGTTTCATTTAGTCCCTCGGCAAACTTTTCAAAATCCTCTTTGTACAAAAAGATCTTATGTTTAACAAAAACCCCGTCTTCCAGTCTTTTCTTGCTTTCAGTAAGTGTAAGGTAAAAATCTCCGGAACGGGTGGCCTTTACATCGAAGAAATAGGTTCTTTTACCTGCACGCACCTTCTTAGAAAAAACTTCTTCTCTCTCTTTGTTGTCAAATTCTGCCATATTATTGGAACTAGTCTGTTTTGGTTTCCGTAAATATAAAGCAATAAATTTCAAACTTCAAAATAGAAATTACTGCGAATGATTTTCCTCCTCAAGTAATTGGTTTTGATATATTTCCGCGTATATACCAGCCTTGCTAAGTAGTTGGTTGTGTGTGCCTTGTTCAACAATTTTGCCCTCCTCCATAACAATGATTTTATCGGCATTCTTGATGGTCGATATCCGGTGGGNNTCCGGTTTTTCATGATGCGGCTGAGGTTGTTCAGGATTTCCTCTTCTGTCCTGGTATCAACAGCAGAGAGACAATCGTCAAAGATCAGAATCTTAGGCTCATTGATAAGTGCCCTGGCGATGGAAACCCGCTGTTTTTGTCCCCCGGAAAGGGTGATACCTCTTTCGCCGAGCATGGTTTCGAACTTCAGATCGAAATCCATGATGTTGTTGTACACTGCAGCGTCTTTTGCTGCCTGTTCCACCTCGTTGCCCTTAATCTCATCCAGACTGAAAGCGATATTAGTTTTGATGCTGTCTGAGAAGAGGAACACTTCCTGGGGAACGAAGCCAACCTGGCTGCGGTAGGTGTTAAGATCGATCTTCGTAATTGGCATATTATCGATCTTGATCTCACCGCCGTTCACATCATACATGCGCATGATCAGGTTAGCCAGTGTAGATTTCCCGGAGCCTGTTCTTCCAATGATGGCGACAAATTCGCCGGCTTTTACATCAAAACTGACATCTTTTAATGCCTGTATGCCCGTATCTGGATAAATAAAGTTTACGTTTTTAAAGCTGATGTTACCTTTAAGGTTGCTTAATTTAACCTCACCTGCAAGTATATCCGGTTGAAGCTGCAAGAACTCATTNNACCCAGCCAAGCATGGTTACCGGAAAGGTTAGCTGGTTTACATATACAATGAATTCGGCAATGTTACCTGCGGAGATGGATCCGTTCAGCACCTGTTTACCGCCAACATATACGGTTAGGATGGTACTTAGGCCTACCATAAGTAGCATGGTTGGATAGAAAAAGGCTTGTACACGCACCAGACTCATGGAATTTCCCTTATAAGCTTCACTTTCTGCTGCGAAGATCTTACGGGTATAGCCCTCCCGTACATAAGATTTTATGACCCGTATGCCGGAAAAACGTTCCTGCACAAAAGAAGAAAGTTTGGATAATTGTTCTTGTATGCGCTCACTACGGATGTTGATCATCGTATTTACATAGTAAATGGTGACCACCAGTACAGGCAAGGGGAGCAGGCAGAAGGTTGCAAGGGTTGCATTAACGGCATACATCGAAGAGATGATCAGCACAAAAAGGACTGCCGTGTTGATGGTGTACATGATGGCAGGGCCTACATACATGCGCACGCGGTTTACATCTTCAGTAGCGCGGTTCATTAAATCACCCGTATTGTTTTTCCTATAGAAACCAAGGGTTAGCGCCTGGTAGTGGTTATAGATCTCGTTCTTCATGTCAAACTCGATATGCCTGGACATCAGGATAATGGTTTGGCGCATAAAGAAAAGGAAGAGACCGCGGATGAGGTAAAGCACCAGCACAAGGGCACCAAAAAGGAATAGGCTTTCGCTAAAGATATTATAGATAAGAGCCTGTTTATTGAAGTTCTCGAAAAGTTGATAAATCTGGATATTTTCGGTAATCAGGTTGAATGCATGTCCTATAACCTGAGCGGGAATAACCGCGAATATGTTGGAGATGATGACGAAGAATATGCCGGGGATTATCCACCACTTATACTTAAAGAAAAACTTATTTAAAAAACGGAGGTGTTTCATGAATGTGTAAAGTTATGCAAAGGGGCCTGTTTTTTTTTAGAGTTTAGTTACAAGGAGGTAAAAACTTGTTTTTTTGTAGTACTTTTGCCGGACATCTCATAATCAATTTTATGTCTGATAATAGTTCTGCAGTAAATTCTGTTTTAGATCAATTAAGTGCGCAGGGACACAAAAAAGTAGTGTTCTGCAATGATCCGGATACAGGACTTAAAGCGATAATTGCAATTCACGATACGACCCTTGGCCCGGCAATTGGCGGAACAAGGATGTGGAACTATGATACCGAAGCAGAGGCACTTGAAGATGTGCTCAGACTCTCCAGAAGCATGACCTATAAAGCCGCCATCACCGGGATTAACCTTGGTGGAGGTAAAGCTGTTATTATCGGTGATTCCAGGAAGGGCAAATCTGAGGCCATGATGCGCAGCTTCGGCCGTTTTATTAAAAATCTTAATGGTGAATTCATTACTGCGGAAGATGTTGGTACAACAACACGCGATATGGAGTTCATCAGAATGGAAACCAACCATGTTACCGGCGTGCCTGAATCTATAGGTGGTGCAGGTGATCCCTCTCCGNNATCTGGGTATCAAAGCCTGCGTTAAAGAAGTTTTTGGTACAGATATGCTTGCCGGTAAGTCCGTTGTAGTGCAAGGAATTGGCAGTGTAGGCGAACACCTGGTGGAGTTGCTCCGCAATGAGAACATGCAGGTTTATGTGAGCGACATTAATGAAGATCGGTTGCAACAGGTTGCTGCCAAGTATAAGGCGAAGCCAATTAGTGCAGACAAGATTTTTGGGATCGGTGCAGATATTTATGCCCCATGTGCCTTGGGTGCAACCATCAATGATTATACTATTGATAAGCTAAACTTTTCTATCATTGCAGGATCTGCGAATAACCAGCTTGCGGATGAAACCAAACATGGTAAGATGTTGCATGAGAAGAATATTCTTTTTGCACCGGATTACCTGATTAATGCTGGTGGACTAATCAGTTGCTATTCGGAGCTTACCGGTTTTGGTAAAAAGCGGACCATGCAGCTCACCGAGCATATCTACGATGCCACCCGCAACGTAATTAAGATGTCTAAACAAGAAAACATACCAACAATAATCGCAGCGAACCGCATTGCGGAACAAAGAATAATTGATATCAAAAAAATTAAATCGTCATTTTAGTAAACCGGTAAATAATTTACCACTCGTTCTTATATAGATGTTAAACAGAAGGCACCTTAGAATCAAAGCTTTGCAAAATATTTATGCATGGCAAATGTCAGACAAGAAAGACTTGGTTAGTTCCAAGAAGAATTTGATGACCAGTATAGACAATGTATACGAGATGTACATCAGAATGCTGGCACTTTTGTCTGAGATCACAGAGTACACAGCGGTGGATGCCATTGAACGCTCCAACAAGCACTTTCCGACCCCGGAAGATTTGAATCCAAATCAGAAGCTACTACACAACAAGTTTATCGTAACATTGCAGAAGAACCCTGATTTTCAGGCGGCAGTGAACAAGTACCAGATCAACTGGAATTCAGAACCTGACTTCCTGAAAACGATTTATAATAAACTTAAATCGACACCTGAGTATGCAGCGTATCTTGCCGATCCGGATGAAAGTCTGGAATCTTCCAAAGAGATTATCAAATTCATTTTCCGTAAAATTATCCTGAAAAGTCTGAATATCATTCAGGCATTCGAAGATAAGTTCATCAACTGGTCTGTTGATAAGGAAGTTATGCAAGGTATGGTTGCCAAAACCATTAAGAACTTTACTTCAGAAGATCCCTTTAAGAACAAACTTACGCCAATCAGTGCAGACTGGGATGAAGATAGCAAGTTTGTACAGGATCTGTTTGCTTACACTTTACGGAACAATGAAGCTTATCAGAAGATGATTGCCGAACGTACCAAAAACTGGGAGTCTGAGAGGATTGCTTTAATGGACACGATTTTGATGAAAATGGCGATTTGTGAATTGTTAAATTTCCCATCAATCCCCGTGAAAGTGACCATCAATGAATATTTAGATCTTTCTAAAGATTACAGTACACCGAAGAGTAATTCCTTTATAAACGGTATCTTGGACAAAATTTTGGGTGATCTGAAGAGAACAGACAGCATCCATAAAATTGGAAGAGGATTAATAGAAGAATAATCATTATGAGAAAAATGTTAGTATTGGCACTTGTGGCCATATCTTTTGCTTCATGCCAGCAATCTACATCTTCGGCAGCTGATGCTGCGGATTCAACCGGAACAGAAATTTCATCCGCAATGCCAGCTACCGATGCACCGGTAATGAGCTTTGAGACGGTGAACTATGACTTTGGTAAGGTTAAGGAAGGCTCAAAGGTACAGTATGAATTTAAGTTCAAGAATACCGGCAAAAGCCCTTTGATCATTAGCGATGCTAGTGCTACCTGCGGGTGTACAGTGCCGGAAGTACCCAAAGAACCTGTTAAACCAGGTGCTGAAGGGGTGATAAAAGTTGTTTTTGATACGATGGGTAAAGGTGGAATACAAGATAAAGTGGTGACCATCATTTCAAATGGTAATCCATCAATTAACGACGTTCATTTAACAGGAGAAGTTGTTCCAGCTTCTTAATAACAACATATAGAAAATATGAATACAGCAGTAATTTTACAAGCAGCAGCAGGCGGCAACATGTTAAGTACTTTGGTACCTATGGTATTAATCATGATCGTGTTTTATTTCTTCATGATCAGACCACAGGTTAAAAAAGCAAAAGATCACAAGAAGTTGGTTGCTGAACTTGGTAAAGGCGATAAAGTAATCACAACCGCTGGTATACACGGCCGTATCGTGGATATGAATGAAACTACATTCCTTATTGAAGTTGAAGGCGGTACAAAGATCAGATTTGAAAAGTCTGCAATCTCTTTGGATGCGACTAAAGCAACAACCACGACTAAAGCATAATTAAAGAAAATTTAAAGAGCCGCTTCAGACCTGGAGCGGCTTTTTTGTTTGGGTAATTTTTAAGTAATTTAGACCACGATGTCACTCGTTAAACTTACCATACCTGAAAGGAAACGGATCACGATCCTGATATCCTGTTTTCTGCTGGCGATTGCCGGATGGTTGTTTATGGCGTTGAACAATAAGTATGTTTACACCGCTAAAACGGTGCTCATCTACAAGAATTTTCCTCAAAATAAGGCATTTCATCCATTACAGTCGGATACAGTCGATCTACAAGTGGAAGGTACGGGTTGGCAGCTGCTTTTCGCCAGGTTACGTGTAAACCCTCAATCAATAGACATCAACCTGGAGAATCTGAAAAATAGAAATTACATCTTGTTTTCTGAACAACTTTATGGGGTAAATAACCAGCTGGAGACTTCACAGAAGATCATTTCTGTGCGCCCAGACACCCTCTATTTCGATTTTTCCAAGCGGACTGTTAAGCGAGTTCCCGTTAAGTTGTTGTCGAGTCTGCATTTTGCAAATCAATATGGGANNGCGATCACGCCTGCATACGTTACCGTTTCTGGCCCTACAGCTGATCTGGAAAGTATTGAGGAGTGGAAAACAGACACCCTTAAGTTGGAAAACATGCAGTATACCACAACTACAAGGATTACCATGATGCATAATGAACGTAAGAACGTAAGCATCTTTCCGAGCAGTGTGGAGGTCAAGATTCCGGTCGATGAGTTCACAGAAAAGACGGTTGAAGTGCCATTGAAGGTAATCAATAACCGGGAATACCATAATGTTAAGATCTATCCGAAGAAAGCTAAAATAACCTTTCTGGTGCCGCTTTCGAGCTATGAGCTCGTGAATGAACGGTATTTGGAGGCGACACTGGATTTGAACGAATGGAAGCAAATGGGGCATGAAACCCTTCGGGTTAACATTACCCGGTTTCCGGATTTCTGTAAGTTTGTAAAAACCAGTCCAACTAAGGTGGATTTCATAATTGAGAAATAATGTTAAAAGTTGGGATAACCGGCGGAATA
>DDAD01000002.1 GCA_002333205.1 Pedobacter sp. UBA2067 | reverse complement strand
TAAAAGAAAATACACTCAATTTGGGTCGATATACTATAATGGTAATGATCATGCAGATCAACTCTGATAGGAGAGCACCTAAGCTTCCTTTTTTGAGACAGATCTGGTCTTAAGATGAAGCATCTACTTTTGGTGACTAATTGTTTTTAGCAATCGGGATTGTAAAACTGAAGGTCGATCCTTTGCCAGCTTCACTCTCTACCCAAAGCGTTCCATTATGTTCTTTGATAATTTCATTGCAAATGTAAAGGCCCACGCCAACGCCCGGAAACTTATCTGAANNATCACTTGTTCCAAGCGTCCATAGTCACCTTCTACAAATTGACCCTTTAATCCACTTACAACGATTGTGGAACCCTGTGTTTCCTGCTGCATCATCACAATTGATTCATCAACCAAGCTAGATATATCAACAGATTCGAAGTTAAAGTCAACTTTGCCGGATGGCATTTTGGAAACATCAAGAAGTTCAAATATTAACCGTTCCAATCTTGCTACCGACTTTCCAGCTGCCAGGAAACCTCTGGTGTAATCTGTATCTCCTTTCTTTTGTGCAATTTTATTTAGCAGTTGTAAGTTACCCTTAATGCTGGTCAGTGGGGTTCTCATTTCATGGCTGGCGATATTGATGAAATCCTCTTTTCTATATTCCATTGTTTTCCGCTCGGTGATGTCTTCTATAGCAAGTAAGATCCGATCCTGGTTTTTCCCTTTTAAGGTCATTTGTCTTGCATTAAGAATAAGTGTCTTTCTGCCTATAAGAGGAAATTCATGGGTCAGCTCAAAGCCTTCAAAAGGATTATTATGGGGTAATACTTTGGTAAGCAGCTCTCTCAGTTCTGGAAAATTCCATTTGCCAGATCCAATTTCAAATAAATCTCGACCTAAAATGGTATCCTCGGGGTCATTAAAGAAATCACAAAAATTGTGATTTGCACTAAGAATACGAAACTGGCTGTCAAGCACCACAAGACTTTCTCTGATAGTTTCTACAATGGCGGAGAGATATGCTTCACTTTCCTCAAGCGTATTGGTACGCTCACGGACTTTCTCGTCAAGCTGATCCCGCTGCTTTTCCATTTGTAGCTCTGCAACCACTCTTTTAGTGACATCATTTTGAATACCAACAAAGTGGGTAATGTTTCCAGAAGCGTCTTTAACTGGTGAAATCATCAGTTCGTTCCAGAACACTCTTCCGTTCTTTTTGTAATTTTTAACTATTGTCTGGCAGTGTTCTCCTTTTTTGATAGCTTCTTTTAGCTGCAAAATAGACTCCTGGCTTCTATCCTGGGCTTGAAGGAAGCGGCAATTATGTCCAATAATCTCTTTTTTGCTGTATCCGGTAAGTAATTCAAATGCTTTGTTGCAATAGATTATGGGTTGGTCAGGCTGGCGATGGTCAGTAATCACTACGCCATTGCTAGATGCATTGAGTGCAGCAGCAAGAAGCCTAAAATCGGTGTTTTTTAGATTGGAGAGACCATTTAGAAATTCTTCCATTTAAAGATACTTAACTTACTACAGACGTTTGGATGCTTAAGGTCCTATAACTCAAAGACGAGGTGATTGTTCATTCGGATTTACGTAAACAATAATGTGAGTTGAGCTTGTAACTCTTATTTTACAAAAAGTCGAGAGGTTTGTAGTACTCTTGCCGGGTTATGTGGCTAGAGATGCTTCAAGGGCATAAGACATTTACAATGCACAGGATTAAAGCTGTCTGGTTGCTGAGTCTTGAAATTAAAGCTGAACAAAATCTGCTTCAAACAATAAAGGATCAATCCTATCCATGTGCTCTAAAAAGTCTGAGCTCTTATTTGAAACTAACTTATTCTTGAAATCAACGATGCACACTACAGAAGCGTTTGCGCTTTTTAGGGATGTTTCAAGCAATAGGATTTCTGCATGAGATGATCTATCCTGGATTCTATAGCCCATTTTGGACACATGATATATAATTCTGACCATTGTTCTTCAATATTGGATTTTAGCACAAACATTGTGCAACCTGATAGATGTAAAACTACCTGAAAGCGCAAATTTGTACTGCTTGTTAACCGTTGAAAAATTAAGCGTTTAATAAAGTATGAGAAACGATCTCGGTGCCACTATAATAGAACTTTTGTTAAATAGGATTGCAAAATTTCATATACATTCGCTCATGGTCTAACACCAACAACCGAATTAACCCTATACTTAAAAAAAGAAAATGGAAAAGTTTCAAAAACTGAAAGAGATCGTATCTAACATTGAGACAGATGCCTCTAAATTTTATGATGATTCAAATGCTGCTGCAGGAACGCGTTTAAGGAAAGCAATGCAGGAAATAAAGGCCTTATCTCAGGAAATTAGAACCGAGGTAACAGAGATGAAAAACGCAAAGCAATAGATTAGAGTCATTGTCTAATGTATGATTGAAGAATTAAGAAGTTTTTTAGATATTGTTGACGTATTGATTATGAGAGATTAATACAAGCGGGGGTATCCTTGTCACTAGCGTTTCGTGGCCCCCGCTACATTTAAATTTCCATCCAAACTGAATATATGGCGGGTCCTGCACATAAGCAAGCACGATCGTTTTTTCTATGACTGGCACGGACGGAGTACTGACGACATTGATGACAGGAGAGTTAAAGCACCATTTCCGAGAGTAAGCTAGCCGGTCAGCCCAACCCTAAAGAACAGCAAGATTAAAAAGACGGTTCGCAGCCTAAGTTTCGGGCGAGTTTGAATTGGAAACCGGTAGATATGCAGCCCAAGCGGGCTTTAAAGATCCAGATTACCGGTTAAGTTTTAGAAGTACTTATTTCCCACTACACGGGAACATGCAATTATGCTTTAATGCAAATTGAAGCAACCTTCCTTTTTTGAGACAAATTCTTGCTTTTGCTTGCCAAACCATTATATTTCTTATACGACCTTAACTACTTTTTTTAAATATTAGTAAAGAATGATTGAAAGCTGATGTTTCCAGCCTTGACGTTGTGATGGAAATTGAAGCATATTTTATTTTAATACTAAACCATAACGCGAATATAATGTCGACGGCCGAATTTCTATTGACCTGCGAGTTTCTCAAGTTCGTCAATAATTTTTTTTCTCCCCTCGGAAGATGTGTTACGATTCGCTTTTGGATTAAATGCGAGGAGTGCATAAGACATTATATTCGACTGGTGAGTTTTTAAATCTGACTTCTCTCCATACACTCTTTTGTCTATATATGGAACTAAAGGCTTAATTCTTTCGGCATATTCAACAATAGTATGAATGGGAATTTCTAAAGCTTTGTATTCATTGAATAAATCTGCAGCACCTACTAAATGTCTTTCATGGTCTGGAAAATAATAATCCATTAACGCTTGAAAAGTATTCAAGTTGAATTCATCACTATTAAAGCTTCCTTCCTTTATTGCTTTAGTAACAAGCATTTTTTTGTATTGTCCAATATCCGCTGTTAATTCCTGAAATTGATTATCTGCCTCCTCAAGTTTAGCACTTATGAGAAAAAGTTTCCTTTTCAAATCATTAGGAACCTGATCTTTGTTTTTATATCCCAATTTATGTTCGATTTCAGCCCAAGCGTGCATTAAAACAGTCCTAACCTGTATCTCAATTTTAATGTCCTTCAATCCCCTATAATTTGGTGATTCAAGCCATCTATCCTTAATTTTAACAATGAAATGATGTGACCTATATCCAAATTCATTCACATCAAGATTATCACTCTTATTTTCATTATTTTGAACATCAAATTCTTTTTCTATAATTTGAATGACTTTTGAAATGTCCGTCAAGTAATAAAGGATTACTCTTATTCCACAAAAGTCCTCTGTTTCGTCAAAAGGATTTTCATAACTTTTTCTGTCAATCTTCTCAAAGAATGAATCGAATTCTTTTACCCTTGATGAAATTGTTAAATAAGGAATTTGTTGGTCTGATAAAAAGATAGATAAAGCATCTTTAATATTTCCACAAGTTCTATCAAATAACGGTTTCTTGTCGGTATAAACTTGCTTTAAAATTTCTACTGTATGTTCCATCTCATTTTGTAAAAGCTGTTAACTATCAAATATACGCAGTATACTCGAAATCATCACTGGTATCAAGGCACTCACCTTCCTAAATATAGTTGCAAATAGGAGTAAAATGATTTTCGATATTTCCGGGTTATTCTGGTAGTGCTCGTTGGGCAAATGCCGTTTACAAAAGCATCGTAAACGCATATAATTCCTCCGTTTTTTCCGAGGAGATCTTATTTGTTCTTGGTTAAAGACGCTAAAACTGCAGATATCAATTGATAATAGGGGTGGGGGCACACCTCTGTTTGTTGAGAATAATCTTTCCTATTGTCTAATTCTTGCATTTAAATAATTACCATCATCTAAAAGAATGGCCCTAAGGTCTTTTTTATTATTCCCAACTCAATTTTCGCGGAAGCTCCTCACAAGTTGGAAAGCATACATTGTCAACCAGCCACATATAATCCTATAATTGAGGCTGCCGGCTGAAGCCTTTTTTGCGTAATCTATTATAATCTTTCGAGGAGGCCCTTACCATATGTGCCGTCCTGCCTTGTTCAAACTCAACAATGTTCCGTCCTATTTTTGCCAACAAGTCCACTTTTTGAGAAAATTATTTCTTCATTTTGCTGACTTTGACAATCGAAAAGCGCGAAAGAACATAGGTTTGGTAGTAAGGCACTAATGCACCAAAGGGTGGTAATTGTCGTTGACAAATTGCGAACGCAATGCGTTCGCAATTAAAAAGCTTCCTTTATAATCACCACCAATAAGATGCCCGCAGACTGGGCAAAAATGCTTGACGATGAGGTGCTGGCAACCGCTATTCTGGACCGGTTACTCTTCCGTTGTGAGGTGATCAGCCTGACAGGAAAAAGCTACCGAATGGAGAATCGGAAAACAATATTTGATAGCTAACAAAGGAAATATACTTTCGCCCAGTCTCTGCATTAACAATGATTGATCCGTAGTTCATTCCTTTTCGTTTTGCCCAATCATCTATGCCCACACACAACAGATTATCAGGTACCGGCATATTCATGGACTTAACTAACCTAAGGCAAGTGATGTTACTGATGGGAATATGCATTAATTTAGAAAAGTAGGTACCCTTGTTTGAAGATATCTCAAATAAGGATCTGCTTTAAATACGCTGATGCCCTTTTCAGTACGTCTAGAATTAGGGTTGGTAATATCGTTGCATCGTTCTGAGAAAATCAATTTAACACATTTGAGATTTTTACAAGCGAAGCGGCGTATCTTCAGTTAGATAAACACCTTATTAGCGACCATAGGCAGGTCTATTAAGGTTCTGAAATAGGATGAGCGTACGGTATGGCTGTTCTTCAAGCACATTGGACATTGAGCCCGCTTTCCTGGTCTTCTAGCAAAGAGCCGAATTATCGAGTCTTGTATTTCTGACCCGTATATTTTGATCTTCCAGTCAGCATAAAATAAAGCTGGTAGATTTTGGTTGAGTGTATGAGGTAAAATCAAGGCTAAAGTATCTGTTATTCAGTACTTTAAGATACACAAACTCACTTATATAACAAGTGCAAACCGAGACAAAGTCACTGAATTATAGACATTTAACTATGGATATTCGATTTTTGGAATGCATCAAAATTGGCGAAGAACCACTCCTAATTGCCATTTTCTGTGCACTGTTATTTACCGACTACATCTGGTCTAATTAGTGCCCGGCAACCTTAGAGAATAGATTAATGATTAATACACCTGCAATGATTAAAAGGATACCTATAATACTTGGGGCGTCTGGTATTTGCTTGAAGAAAATAGCGCCGATGAATGTGATGAAAACTATTCCAACACCCGACCATATAGCATATGCGGTACCTACTGGAATGGTCTTAATTGCAAGACTGAGAAAATAAAATGCCACAATCATTGAAATGATCGTAATCAAAGAAGGTGCAAATTTTGTAAAACCCACAGATTTCTTTAAGAATGTTGTTCCAGTAAGTTCACAAAGTATAGCCAAAAAAAGGAAAAAGTAGGATTTCATTGCAAGTGTTTGTACAAACAAACGAATTTATAGGAAGACTTATGTCAACAATCAATCAGACTTAGGTGTTTCATGAATTATGTCAGCTAAAATTAACGAGCCATAGCCTACTGACCATGGCTCGTCATCAAAGACCGAGAAACCGCTACCTTCTTAAACCGAAGAATTTAAGCAGTACCTTAATCCACTTTTTACGCATTGCAGGTTGTACTCGCTGAGACTGGTCAGGAATTTCCTGAACCAATCCTGTGGGCTTCATATAAAAGTCCGATCTTCGCTGTTTTTCCCTTTCACGCCCCTGCTGAACCTGGTGCTCATTCCATGGTCCTGAGTGCCTTATGCAACTTTTTATAATCCAATAATGTGATTTACATTTAAACTCCCAAAGTCCGATGGAAGGACTCAATGAGACAGATTCACCATCAAATTTTAGTTGCCAGTCTGTCGGAGAAATGGGAGTAGTCACTTCGTGGCCACATCCGCACACGCAAAGGTGACATGCCGTTCGTCTCGAACCTGAAATATAAATAATCCCAGGTTCGAGATTGTCGGGAATGGCTTCAACGAATCTATGCTTGAGTATCTCCATTTAGTATTTCTCCTACATTTAAGGTAAATGATGAATGAAATTCTTGTCTTAGATCCTGATAAAAACCTAGCATTTTCTTCCATTTGATTATGGCGAAAATTGCATTCTGCGCATTCAATTCTGCAATCTGAATATTTTCATCATACTCATTGTCGTCTGCATCACCTGTAGGAATTCTCGTCGACAGGTGATCCCTTACTTGAACTGTACCGGTGGTCGTGCGAAGCAAGGCCGTGAGTTTATCATCTTCTATAGTAACGCCCAATCCGGTATCGATGAAAGAAACACCTAAACCGAGTAATAAATCAATTAGCTCATTCCTAACCGAATTTTTATCTACGCAGATAAAGACGTAATCCAAGTGTTGCAGCATAGCAGAACTTTTTTTGGTTACATAGATTTTATGTGGATGAACTCCATTGTGCATCTTTGAATAGATGCCATAAAAATAGTTGACTTTATTATGCCGCGCTTCCAAGTCAGTGATCGACGCTGCTCCAGGGGCTCTAAAACTATTATGAACATTAAATTCATCACCATCAAACAAATGAATTTCCTGAACTGGGGTTTTTGAAACAAAGTCCAGCACATAACTGCCAGTTCCACCTAGACCGATAATACCAATCTTCAGTCCTTTAAACTTTTTACTAAGCTGAAGAATATTTGCCCGGCTTGAGTTGGTGTCATAATAATTAAATACACCATCCTGGGTATCATCTGCCATCGGCTTATTGGTTTTAGGCGTAACTAGTGGATCAACTGCCTGTGCTGCTACGCTGATTAAAGTTGCATAACGCACTATTTTATCATAATAGTTCGCGTAACTACCGCTCTCTGGTTTGCTGGATAGATAATAGTTGCCTACTAGCCCATCTACTAAAGCTTGATTTTGCAAGCCATTGATGATCTCAGCCATGGGTTCTCCAGTAAAATGGCATGGCTGTTCTCCACAGAAATACATTGTATGGTCATGAGGGATTCCAGCTAAAGTTGGTGTTACCAAGTTTAAGGAAGTGACAAGGCTGCCATACTGGATTTCTTTTTTGCTGTTCAGATAAGGTATGTGGTGGATACAAATGTATCCACCGTTAATTTGAATTTCATACCCTTCATCCCTGATCTGCTTCAGATCAGGACTATGACTTATCAGTTGGTGCTGCATTGAACATCATTTTATTGGTCACAAAAACACTTACACCTTTTGCCAGTTCGCCTTTCGGATTCTGTACAGGACCGTCGAAATAAGTAACCAAATACGCCTTTTGGGCACCATTATCCGGTTTTCCTTCACGCGCCAAGGCTACAACCTGATCGTGTGAAATCACTTTTTCCTTCCACGTTTTATCGCGACCATTTATACTTATTACCACTTCAAAAGGTTTTGAAACTGAAACGAAATTTTCTTTGCCATCACGAGCCAGATCTACAACTTCGTCGTCATGGATTAGATCATCTTCCCAATCACCATTAATATCAAGATAGAGTTTGTCCTCTGCTGGTACGTTACCCAATTGCCTGATCTGTGTACCTCGTATGAACTGCTTGTACCAGGTATACGGCTTTTTGTTAATTGTAAAATGCAGCTTCTTTTTTACAAAAAAATACTCTGTCTCGGGTCTTGCCAAATTAATACGGGTATCATTTGCAATCAGCTCATCCTTGTAGGGCTTACTAATGGACAGGTATAGCTCGGTATCTAATGGGATGCCACTTAGCTTTTTTAATTCTGCGCCAGTCTTGTACTGATCAAAGGTTTCATATTGCTTCCCTTCGATCACCAATCTCAAAGGTACTTCTAACTTATTTTCCATTTTCGGAGTTTTATATTTAAAAAATTTAACAGTCGCTTTCTATCATTTCAAAGGCGAAAACTGGCGTACCAGGTATTTCAAATGTCTTTTTGTTACTTTCTTAAATTTAAAATTTAACAATACAGGCCCAGCTAAGACACTCTTAAGTGCCTGAGTTAGTTGAAATACTTTTAAGGCTTGCAGAACTGCGAAAAAGAGGGTAAGTTTGAAGTGCAAAATCATTTTACCTTTGAGTCTAGAGCTAGTAAAGCTTTCGTCTTAATCGAATCTACGAGCCAGGGTAGTTTCTGCCTTGGCTTTTTTATATTTAAATAATCTGTTTTACATCGTTAATATCTATTGATTCTCCCATCATTGTTATTTCATTCACTAGCGTTGTAACCAGCCATTCTTTATTGAATGCTTGAATATTAAGTTCTTTCCTGGCTACCTCTCTTAACAATTCATCTTCGCTTACCAGTTTGTATTTGTTCTCACTTGCAAGGACCAGAGCGGAGATAGTTTTAATAATAAACCTAGGATAGTACCTCTGATGCAGCGCAGCCATTCTACTCATTTGAGATTCATTTAGTCCAACAACTTTTAGCATACCCTCTGCTAGCATTAATTTGGCATGTGCTTTATCATAGCTATGTGCCACTAATGCTTGGTCATAACAGATATCTGTTATATAGAAATTAAGCTCTCGATTATTAAAATACTTTAATATGCCAGAGCGAAATAATTTCGCTGCAAGATGTGTTTCTGTTATGACTAAATTATTCATCTTAAAACTCTAACTGTTGTTTATAAATTTGTCGAAATTCAGCCTCATCCCTCCTTGCAAGCTTAGCCGCCTTATCAAACCCAATCTTTTTTTCACTTAAGCAACGATAAAGCATTTGTAAGAACTTCTGAGGTTCTTCAGTTCCATTGAAATGTCCATAATCACGATCAGTGAAATCAAAATCTTTCCATTTTGCATAAGCATCAAATGAAATTAACCTAGTTATCCTAGCCCGAACCATAATCGCAGCTATAGATATACCATACAATTCTTTTATCCTGCGAAGTTCAGGCATTGATATAGCAGTTCTGTTTTTCCCAAATTCTTGAAGTAACACTTCCGATGGGAGCAAGACAGCACCTGCGAATGCATCACACATTTTCTCCACCGCATCCAGATCTAGAGCTTCTGACATTACGAGTAGCAGGTGACCCAACTCGTGAAGAATTGTGAACCTAACGCGAGAAAGATCCTGCTGTCGACCATTCAATACAATAACCGGCACTTTATTATTTTCGGCCCAGCCTGATAAACCTTCATGATTGTAACTGAATCCACAATTTATCTTAATAATTCTAATTCCTTTTTTCTCTAGCAGGTTTGAGATATTATAAATTGGACCTTCGCCAAGCTTCCATCTTTTTCTAAGTTGCTTTGCGGCTTTTTCAGCATCAGCAGAATTATTAATCTTTAGATCCTCAATTGGATTCTGAAAATCTATAAATTCCTTAGCTATTGCTTCCAATTCTAAGTAGTCATTTAGCATTATGCTAGTTAAATTCTCAATTTCAGCCCGCTGACTGTTAGACAATAAAATTCCTTCTCTATAGTTGACATTGTGCAGGTTGAACTGCACATTGCAATCATTGTAAAAATAGTCAAGGTCCAATTCTAAAGCCTGAGCAATCGTAAGAAGGGTTTTGCTATCCGGCATTCTCAACCCACTTTCCCAATGGCCAATTGCCTGTTTAGAATAATTAATCATGTTAGCGAGTTCTTCCATTGTTAACCCACGCAGCATTCTAGCTCTTGTCAGGTTGGTAGCAACTACATTTTCCATTTCATTTTATTTAACTGTAGACAAATATACAAACTTAATTTTAGTCTACAGTATAATTCCATTTATTTGGTAATCTTTGATTTTGTAGCAAAACTTCAAATATAACAGCACCAGCGACCTTAGGAATTGCATTGCCCCTATCTGAGCTTTTTATGCTATGTCAGAGGTAAAAAGCGTGGATTGTCATTTAAACTGGGTGGCACTATGCACCCATGACTGTCTTGACCTTTAACCAAACTCAACTTCACCAAGATAGATTCCATATTTACTAAGCAGGGCTATAAAGCGAGGTTCTGTATAGAATCGTTTGTAAATTTCTTCATCCTTAATACCCTTTTCGGTATAATGTGCATCAAGTTTTATAGCTGCTTCCAAGTGAAGATAGAATTCATCCACTCTTCCAATTTCAGCATAAATTTCGGCTAGAGTGGCTATTGNNAAAGCATGAAAAACATCTTCAAGAGCTTTATCAAACTCTTTCATATTCCTTCTTGCGTCTGCCCGGCAAGAGTACCCAGGAGAATATTCCGGATCTAGACTAATTAAGATTGAGCTATATTCTTCCGCTATCTTGAACAGTTTCTTCTTTGTGTATATTTGAATTTTATTTGATAGTCCTTCAATTGACATGGGTTTCAACTGTAGATATTCATCTGTCTTTTTTTCTGCTTCATCTAGTCTATTTTCCTCAATTAAAACATCTATCAAAAGGCTAATTGCTGTTGCATGTTTATCATTTATAGACAATGCCTTTTCAATATCGTTATGTGTAGCTTCAAAGTCTTGCAAACTAAAATGCACGCCTGCACGATATATATATAGATTGATGTTTTGTTGATTAAGCTCAATGGCCTTAGTTACGAGTTCAAGTTTTTGACTTGGATTCTCAGAACTATTTGCAAGAGACATTAATCTTTCCGATTGCCTTATGTCGTTAAAGCGCCTAATTTCCCCCTCAGAAAGATCATCCTTGGTGAGCTTTTCAAATAGTTTTAAATAGTCCCTTGAAATCTGCGTATTTGACTCGTCCTTAGCATATGCTATTTTAACACGCTCCATTTCTTCAAGTTCTCTATCGGAATGTATTATGCTTATATCGTCTAGGTGCGGATGAAGATACTCCCTCTTTATTCTATTTATTAGTAATGCTTCTTTTGCTCGATCTTCTGGCCTTTCGGTGAAAGGAATTCTGCTCAGTACAAAATTTATATTTGGTATTTTACCCAGTATGTTATTTTCAGGATTGTTTAACGATCCTATAATTTTTTTCGCGCCCTCTAAATTCTCTTTATTGTTTGCTGCAACTATAACAACTTCATCAGCCATTAGAGAAAGTGATATTCCAGACATTTCGGATATTCCTGTTCTAGAGTCGATAAGAAGAAAATCAGGATTAATTTCCCGATTAATGCTTTCTTTAAGATTTAAGAAAAATGCTAACCCATTAGGATTCTCATAAATTAAACTATACCAGTTGATAGAAGACAGTTTTTTCCAATATTCAGTTGATTCCGTATCTCCTGCTGAAATGAGAGTTAGGGGTAGTCCACTTCGCGACACCGGCACTTCAGTTGAATAATCTTTAATATCCGCATCTATCTTTCCAACATTAGAGAATTCATATACATAGTCTACTATGCCCTTCTTATTTCCATTTATTCGATAAACCGGGAACTTAAGATGTAGTCCAGGCGCTTCTAGGTCAAAATCAATTACACAGACCTTCTTGCCGAATTCGATAAGTCTTGTAGCAATGTTAACAAGAGCGAGGGATCTTCCAACACCACCTTTATAAGAATAAAAAGTTATAGTTTTCATGTGTTTTAAATTTAAAGGGCGATAAGAGATCTTTTTGATTGTAGTTTATTTGTTGCTTGCCTTATGAACTCAGGATCATACCCCTTCACCTCAATCAAATTTTCATGAAGCAAGACCTTTGTTCTTTCAAAATGTGCATCCATTGAACGGGCTATACCAATTATTTTTTCAAAATTAGCCGAGGTGTAGTTGTTTGCTTCATAACGCTGAATTTGCTGTTCATGCATGCCATTTCTTTTAGCAAGCTCTGATTGTGAGAGGCCTTTAGCAATTCTAATCTTTATCAGTGCTTCTGGCAGACCCTCTACTTCAGCAAAAATTACTGCTGGTTGATTGTTTTTCAAGTTCTCGTATTCGTCTAGCTCACGAGTGAAACTTTCAATTTGACTTTTAACCGCATTTATCATTACTTCTTTAAGCAAACCATTATCTTCAGAATTTTCTAAGCTTAAAAGTGATTGCGAAAATTCATCTCGCTTTATCTTTGTAATAGCATATTGTTTCTCGTTCTTTATCATAATAAGTTAAATTAAATCTAGTTGTATAATGCCTTTGGGATTGCCATCGCGATCTTTTTGAAAGAATTCTATATAAAGATTATATGGGTCGGCCTTAACTTGAGCTGGAAAAAACTCACCATAATACTTTGCTTTTTGATTCTTACGGTCTTCAAAAAAGTCCAGCAACGTAGGGTACTCTGACTGTATTTTATTTAAATCAGCACCCGTAATATCCCAACAGGCATCAAAGTCCCCAGGAACCTCTTTATTAGTGGTAAAACTTCCATCGACGAAAACTCTTTTACACCCACAATTTTTTAATTCTGACATCCCTAGCTTTAGCCCCGAAATTAGCTTTAGCCTGTGACTAGTCTTTCCAAAAATTACTTCAAATTCTTCAATGGTCATAGTGTGTATGCCAGGCTGAAGGTTCCCGTTTTCTTGTAGAGCTATCTCCATATACTAGATTTTGATGTATTTCAAATCTATTAAAAAAAAACGACACAACAAAATTGTTGTGTCGTTTTTAGTTGAAGGTAAGACAAGAACTATATCGATTTATATAGTTTTGACAAATAAGGAGAACTAAACTCTTTTCCTCTGATAGGCTTTCATCCTTTTATTAATATTTGTACCGGCAATTATAGGTCATAGATATCAGCATACAAAAACTTCATGTAAATTGGCCTCGACGTAGGGGTTATGTAATTGGTTTGTTTTTACCCTCTTTTAACCACTGATTAGCAATTTTTAAAAATCTGTAAGCTGTTGCTCTACTAATGGAAAGGTCATCTGCAATTTCTTGCACTGTTTTATCTTGTTGATCATAGAGAACTTTCACTGCCTTAATTTTGCTAATAATTTCTTTACTATAGCCAGGAGGTCGACCGCCTTTGCGGCCTCTTGCTCTTGCTGCAGCTAAGCCGGCTCTTGTTCGCTCGCTTATAATCTCTCTCTCGAATTCGGCTAAAGACGCAAAGATGTTGAATGTAAATCTCCCCGTAGCCGTACTTGTATCGATGCTGTCTTGAATGCTTACGAATGTTACACCTAGGTCCTTCATCTTTGAAATCAAGTCAATAAGATCTCTTAAGGATCTGCCTAGCCTGTCAAGTTTCCAAACCACGACACTATCGCCTTTTCTTAGTATGCTGAATAACTTAATAAGTTGAGGTCTCTCCTTAGAAGCTCCGGAGATTTTCTCCTCAAATATCTGTTCACATCCGAATTGCTTTAGTGTGTCCAATTGTAAATCTAAGTTCTGGTCTAATGTACTGACTCTGGCGTATCCAATTTTCATAATAAACGTTATAACAAAATATATTAACACATAGATTATTGAGACGGATTAGTGAGACTATAATCTATTTACATCTTTAAAGATAACCTTATTTATAAAAATGTCTCAAAAATGGATCCTATGGGTTGTGCTTGGCGAGTCCAATGTTATTGTCCGCGTGAGAAGATCTCACAAAAACAAAAAACCGCACAAGAATTGCGCGGTTTCATTTTCATTATCCTGCGGAGAGTGAGGGATTCGAANNTCTGCCAACTCTCCGCCGCAAAAGTACAATTCCAAACCGAACCTACAAACCCTCCCCTACCAATCCATCCACAAAAAATTCATACAAAATCCCATCTCAAAGAAAACCAGCCAGTTCTATAAACAAAAAAAGCATAAATGATTTCAAAGATTGCGACATCTCCTTATCATCTATGCTTCTTTATAAGCTCTAAGGGCTAAAAAATCTATCCTTTTGTATCCGGCACGAAGTTCATTGATACAGAATTCACACAGTGCCTGGTGTTCTTCAAGGTAAAACCTTCACCAAGGAAAACGTGGCCCAGGTGACCGCCACAAGCAGCACACACGATCTCCGTTCTTGAACCATCCGCATCCGGAATCCGCTTCACTGCGCCTTCTATTTCGTCATCAAAACTTGGCCAGCCACAATATGACTCGAACTTCGTTTCAGAACGGTACAAAGGCGCATTACACCTTTTACAGGTATACGTACCCTTTTCTTTATTGTTCAGCAGTTCACCTGTTCCAGGGTACTCTGTGCCTTTGTGCACGATTACTGCTTCCTCTTCTTTGGTTAATTTATTCCAGTTACTCATATCTTTTTTCGTAGTTGTTGTTGGTACAGTTGCTGCTTTCGGCTGCTTCTGTGCGCAAGCGGTAATGCTGCTCAGCAGCAGAAAACCTGCAATGGTAAACATTAATTTTTTCAAGGTAGATTTCATATATAAATATACGAAGCAAAAACGTGCCATGGATTTCGGCCGCCGTAATCTTAATGTCAACAAAGCAGGACCTGAAAAGAGAGAACAATGCTAAAAAATTAAACGAAAACTCCAATCCAGAAATAATACCTCCACTGATCAGTGCTTTCTAACAAACTCCTGAAAAACAAAAAACGAGACCTGCAGAAGCAAATCTCGTTCGTATTATGCAAGAAGTCCTTAATTACTTTTTCAAAGCTTCTGCCATTGCAGCACCGATTTCAGCAGGGCTTTCCACTACGCGGATGCCACATTCTGCCATGATCTTCATTTTAGCAGCAGCAGTATCATCTGCACCACCTACGATGGCACCAGCATGACCCATTCTACGACCTGCAGGAGCAGTTTGACCAGCAATGAAACCAACTACCGGCTTAGTACCGTTTTCTTTGATCCAATGTGCTGCTTCAGCTTCCATTCCACCACCGATCTCACCAATCATGATGATACCTTCAGTTTCAGGGTCGTTCATTAATAATTCAACAGCTTCTTTAGTTGTTGTTCCGATGATCGGGTCACCACCAATACCGATAGCGGTAGTGATACCTAAACCAGCTTTAACAACCTGATCAACTGCTTCGTAAGTTAAAGTTCCTGATTTAGAAACTACACCTACTGTACCTCTTTTGAAGATAAAACCTGGCATAATACCAATTTTAGCCTCATCAGCAGTAATGATACCTGGACAGTTTGGACCGATTAAACGGCAATCTTTTCCAGAAATATATTCTTTTACCTGAATCATATCCTTTGTAGGGATACCTTCAGTAATACAAACGATAACTTTAATACCAGCCTCTGCAGCTTCCATAATTGCATCAGCCGCGAATGCAGGAGGTACAAAAATGATTGATACATTAGCTCCAGCCTGATCAACAGCATCTTTAACCGTGTTAAAAACTGGCCTGTCTAAGTGAGTTTGTCCGCCTTTACCAGGAGTTACCCCGCCAACTACGTCAGTTCCGTATTCTATCATCTGAGAAGCATGATAAGTACCTTCATTTCCGGTAAAACCCTGAACTATAACTTTTGAATCCTTATTTACTAAAACACTCATGTATCTATTTTTTTTATTGCAAACTTAAGTTAATTGAAATGGAATGTCAAATGCAATCTATACAATAATTGAAATGCCGGGAATATGGAATTGAAATGAGATAAATGCCCTGAGATGGCAGTAGAGTGGGTATAAAAAAAAGAAACGAGGACAGTTCCTAAGATCTGCCCCCGTTAAATTAACGCTCTCGATACAAATGTAGAAAAAAGTTATTTACCTACAAATTTATTTTAAAAAAAATCGCAAATAGTTTCCCGCTGGCTTGAAATTACTCTGCCACACCGTTTAATGTCGTTACCTCTTTTTTCACCCTTACCCCGGTTACTTCAAGCATATTCATTACGGATCCTATTACATGGTCATCATCTTGTTTTTCCAGGCTCATATCTACATCATAGCCTTGAGCCGAAAAATAGACAATAATCCCCTTTTCTGTGGTATCCAACTTATTAAACGGTTCTTCTTTTTGAGTATCCGGATTTACCATGGTGCCAACAAGCTTGCCTTCCTTCTTTTCGAAGCTCACCTTCATGTTCACATCACCCTGTGGTGTACCCTTTACCAGGATGTCCCACTTGCCAACAAAATAATCGGTGTTCGACTGTGCTTTAGCACTAACAGAAATGATCATCAGGGCGAATACCCCAACAATAAGTGTAGTAAGTTTTTTCATAATCAGATTGTATTTGGTTTGGTTCTATTATTCCAAACTACATAATAATTCTGAATTGCAAGAAAATTATTTGCATCTTAAAAATGTCTAAAGCAGCCAGTCACAGCCATCCAGTAGCATTCTATATGTTAAACTTCGAGGCTGGGAATGGTAACGCCAAACAAAGGTTTAATATGAAACAAATAACGTTCGCACTATTAGCAATATTAGCTTTTGCAAATGCATCAGCACAAAGTTTAGATAACATCATCCCAACCCTAAATTTCAACATCGAAAACATCGGTGATTTTAATACTAAAGAAGAAACTCAAGGCCTGGAAGTCATTGGGAAACTTCTGCAAGACAAAAAAGTGATCGCTCTTGGTGAAGCTACCCATGGCACCCTGGAGCATACAGTCTTCAAAGCAAACATCATCAAGTATCTGATTCCGAACCATAGTCTGAAGCGCATTGCATTTGAATCTGAAATGGCCGGATCAGATCGCATAAATCAATTTGTACTAAACCCTGCAGATCAAAGCAATCTTAAGGACATTGTAAAGGAATCTGGAATGTTTGATGTCTTCATATCCGACGAATTATTGGAACTGATCCTCTGGATTAGAGATTATAATGAAGATAAACCAGATCTGGAAAAAGTACATTTTGCAGGCATGGACGTGCAATATCCTGCATTGGTCGCTAAGAGAATACTAAATACGCCCAAGTTGATGTCTTTACTGAATCAGGCAGAGCAAAAGTCGCTTCAAGGGTATGCAGAATTATTTCATAAAGATATTTTTGCCGTCGTTCCAAAAGAACTTCTTACGCGCATTATTTTAGTTAACAAGAAACTCGCTTCCGGAATCAAGAATCTTGACAATCGGGATAGCGTATCAATTTACACGCAATACAACTCCCTGCTAAGCCAAAGCATTAAGATGAGAAACAAAAGCATGTATTTACAATCCTATTATCGCGATAAATATATGGCTGACAATACAGAATGGATTGCAAATCAGACGGCAGATAACCAGAAAATAGTTGTCTGGGCTCATAATGGGCATATTTCGAAAGGACTGCTGAGTAAACACAATGCGATGGGGCTCTGGTTGAAAAGAAAATTCAGCAACAAATACTATGCATTGGCCTTGCTTGCGGGTGAGGGTTCAGCCAGACTTTATAATGCCAGCGATAAAATCAAGGGTTTAAGCAAAGTGGAGCTCCCTCCGCTTTCCAATTCAAGTTCATTGGAGTATTTGTTTTCAAGAACCAAATACGAAAACTTCATTTTTAACGTAGAGACGGCGGGCGCGTCAAATGATTTCAAGGAATTCTTTAAAAGAGACTTGTACATACGATCGATCGGCCCAATGTTGATTTGGCCAATGGACATTAAAGTCAACTTACGAAAAAGCTTTGATGGCCTGGTTTTCTTTCGTACCACAAAGGCACTTAGCCCACAGCTTTCAGCCAGTCTTTCAACCTTTTAAAGATGTCTTTCTTCAAAGGCTTAGGTTTCCCGTCGTGGGTGATCTGGTGTTCGTAGTTGTAGCGCAACTTCGCTGCGTACTCCGCATACGCGGGATCTTTCTCCAGCTGCTCAATAAAAGGCACTGCATTATGGTTCAGGCAGGCATTCATGGAAATGCTCTGGTATTCGCTGCGTTNNCACTGCGTTGTACCCCCAACACATTGTTGTTGATCTCCGGCTGACCGTTCTCTGCGAAATAATCCAGATGAAAGATCTCCTTGTCTAATTTCCGCAGCCTCTTGGTACCCTTGCGTTCATTGCGCCATGGATGTTCACCTGGTTTCAGCTGCTCCAGCAAAAACTGCTTGTTCCAGAGCGTTACCTGGTGCGACATCAAAAAGCCACTGGTTTTGTTGTTAATTTTACTCACTTCGAAACCGTTGATCGATAAGCCGCTAGGCTGCGTACGGAACACTTCGGAAGAATTCAGCTTCACCTGCATCCATTTGTTCGAAGTCGCCTTACAAATTAGCGCATTGACAAATTCTGGATCTACTGGCTTATTCAACCACATATCTTCCTGAAAATATAAGATGTATTCTTCTTCGATCTGCTCCAGCAATAAACGAAGCCTGTCGCTCCACTCCCCTTTTCCGGATCGGATGTTTGTGAAACCGGGAAGCTCCACCTGGATCTCTTCTGTGGCGAAATAATAATGCAGGGGGATGTTGAAATCCCAGTTCGACCGGAAAAAATAGTCAAATCCCTTAAACAGCAATTCGTATCTGTCGCAACTGTGTACCAGGAGTGCGACTTTATGGCTGGCCATGCTTTTAATTATTTATGCGAAGATAAACTTTTAGTTTATTGTGTTACGTGCATTAAATGTTAAAAGATGTTATTGTCGTGTCATCTCCGAAGCATCAAGGTTGCGAATGACCAGGTAATTGGTAGTTGATCCGTAGTTGAGCCGCCGTTGAACTAGGGTTATTCAGGCCGGAGGCCAGGTCAAGGGCTGGTAGACGCCTGCTGGAGGCCTTATCGAGGGCGAATCAGCTCCGAAGCTGGTCCCAATCTCCCCCCGGGATGCTAGCTTCCAATTATTAATGAGCAATTTGAGGAAAATCCATATCTTAACGTAAAGGTTTAACGATGAAAACACGCTTAGGATTTCTACTTGTATGCCTCTTTACGTTTTTGAAAGTTTCTGCTCAGGAATTAGACCTTAAGCCATTTACAATCGAAGGTAGCGTAGCCCTTGATAGTGGGACTGTCGTTTTGAGATTGGTTGCCGATAGTAGCTTTTACAACCATTCTGCCAGGCACCTGAGTGCCCCGATCAAAAATAAGAAATTCAAGATAACTGGATTTATTCCCCAGCCTACAGCTTTTCAAATTATGGTTGACAATCAGTATCTCTCAGATGCCCTAATAATTGAACCAGGAGAACAATCTGTGACCTGCAATTTATCGGAAATGAACGAGAAGCTTTTCGTAAACGACAGATCAAAGGTCGAGTACAACGAGTACACCCGTTTAAAAGCACCTATTACCAGAAGAGATACTGCTTTACAGGAAAAGCAAAGGCTGCTTGAAAAACAATACCCGTCCGGGTTACCGCAAGCTATAAGGGCTGAGTTGGATGCAGAAACGAAAATCATATATGAAGAAGCCGACAGGGCACTCCGTTCTTTTGTAGCTCAGAATCCGGATTCCTATTTTGGATTGTGGCTCACCATACGTTTAACTAACTGGGGCTACGAAAGCATTTTTGATGATATCTTTGAACAATTTGGCGCCACCATCAAAGGTACCTATCCTGCCAAAGTATTAAGGACCAGGTTAATTGAGTCTGGAAAATTAGCGGTAGGCAAGCAGTTTCCTTACATGAACTTACTGGATAGACATGGTAACGCAACAAAAGGGTTAAGTTTCAATAAGAACAAGTACACGCTGGTAGATTTCTGGTATACGAACTGCAGCCCCTGCAGAGCGCAATTTCCCTCGTTCAAAGAGACTTACATGAAGTATCATCCAAATGGTTTTGAACTCATTGGCATTTCCACAGATACTGAAAAGTATAGAACAGAGCTGCCAAAGGTTATCAAAGAACTAGATCTAAATTGGATGCACTTCTGGGATCTAGAGGGCAAAGAAACGGAACTCCTCTCTATTAAAGCTTTCCCCACAAACTTCTTGCTCAATCAACAAGGGACCATTATTGAAAAAAATATCAGTCCTGCTGAACTGGCAGTCTTCCTGCAGAAGAACCTGTAAATCTGAAACCATTGTATAGAAGAATGAAACCAGCTATCGAAACAGAACGACTGTACCTGCGGGAAATTCTGCTTGAAGATGCCCAGGCTATGTTCGAGATGGACAGCGATCCCGAAGTTCACCGCTTTCTGGGCCGTAGCCCGGTAAAGTGCTTAGAAGAATCCGTTCAGCACATCCACAATATCAGGCAGCAGTACGAGGACTTTGGTGTAGCCCGGCTCGCCATCATTGAAAAGCAAAGCAATAGCTTTATAGGTTGGGGTGGACTAAAGTTTATCACAGAAAGCATGAACGGTTTCCAGAATTTTCATGATCTGGGTTATCGATTTATCCGGCGCTATTGGGGAAAGGGCTATGCAAAGGAATCATCTAAAGGCGTGATCAGGTATGCCTTCGAAGAACTTCAATTGCCTGTGATTTATGCCATTGCAGATATGGAACACCGAGCTTCGAGGAACGTACTTGAAAGCAGTGGTTTTTCGTTTGTCAATTCCTTTCAATACGATGGTGATCCGCATGCCTGGTACATCCTCGAACAGGTCATTACATTGAAAGCTCACATTTAAATTCCGCTATGACCACGCTCTTTTATGCCTTCCTATTACTCTACATACTTTATGGAATAGTGCATATCAAAAGAAACCCGAACCTTCAAAGGTTCGAAAAGCTGATTTGGATAATTTTTGTAATCTGCATGCCTGGGCTTGGGGCATCTATCTACCTACGTTCAACATTTGTTGAATGTCATGGAAAATGGTAACATGAACCTATTTTATGATGATTTAAGTTTCGTATATTCACATAAGGAATTGAAAATTAACGGATAGCACCCTCACCCATGAAAAACTTTCTATTACTGGCCCTATTCCTCATGGCGGGAATCGCCACAAAAGCACAAAGTACAACCATTACCAATCCGGAAAAGGTAATTATTGGCACCTGGGAAGTGCAGCAAGGGGAACCTGCGGTTAGATTACAAAGCTTGATTTTCTTCGGCGATGGCACCATAAACATCAATTACCAGGATACCAAACGTGTACAACGCTATAAGATTTCGAAAGCGGAAAAGGGCTATACCCTTGAAGTCCTGGAAATCATCAAGGGGAAACCGCTTGAGTCAATTAACATATCGCGCCTGAGTGACACAGAAATGGAAATTGGATACCTGGATGAGACCCGGACACACTCCGTGAAATTTAAGAAGGTGAGCAGCTAATCGCCGGCCCGTTACGAGTTGCTTATCGATCGATCCAGGTGCACGTACCCTCCATCCACGTAGATAAGCTGCCCTGTGGTATGGCTAGATCGCTCGGACAATAGGAATATTACCGTATTCGCGATTTCTTCTGCCGTGGTCATGCGCTGCCCTAAAGGTATTTTGCTGGTAATGGATTTCAGCTTCTCCTCCGGATTGGGCAAAGTATTGATCCAGGTCTGGTACAGCGGCGTAAAACACTCCGCCACGATCACGGCATTTACCCGGATGCCATAAGGCAGTAACTCTACCGCCCACTCGCGCGTCAATGCATTCCGCGCGCCATTTGCCGCGGCATAGGCAGAGGTTCCACCCTGACCGGTATCGGCAACCTTAGAACTGATGTTCACAATAGCACCTTTGGAGGCCTTCAGTGCTGGTAAAGCTTCCTGCGCCATCAGGTAATAATGGATCACGTTCTTGTGCAGACTATCTATGAAACCCTGGTAACTGCCATGCTCCAGTCCTACCCCATCATTTGCGCCGGCGTTGTTGATCAGCCCATCAATTCTTTCGAAGCGCTCCAGCACTTGCTGTACGGCACTGGAACATTGCGCAGGATCACTCAGCTCTGCTTCCACCTGCATGGCATTGTAGCCGGCTTTTTGCAACGCATCCAATAACACCAGATTATCAGCAGCTTTCCGCCCCACAATCACTGGGATAGCACCTTCGGCCGCTAGTGCTTTTACAATTCCTGCGCCGATGCCCTTTGCACCGCCAGTTACGATTACCACTTTATCTTTCAGGTTCAGTTCCATGATGTTATCTTTATGATGTTGCTTTAACGCATGTTGATGTTATAGAAACGGATGGCATTCTTTGCCCAGAAGAGCTCCCGCTCCGCTTCCGTAAAGCTTGCTGTGTATTTTTCCAGTATCTCCATCACCTCGCCAAAGGTTGCGGCAAGGCGGCATACCGGCCAATCAGATCCATACATCACCCGTTCAATGCCGAAGCACTCAAAAATGGTATCGATGTAGGGCTTAAAATCTTCAAACTTCCAGCGGGTAAGGTCGGCTTCGGTAACCATACCGGATACCTTGCAGTAAACGTGTTCATGTGCTGCAAGCGCCTTGATGTCTGCGACCCAGTCTTCAAACTGCCGCAGCCTGATGTTCGGCTTACCAATATGGTTTAATACAAAGCGCTGGCCGGGGAATGCTGCTACAAGCGCTTCAGCATATTTCAGCTGGTCGGGTAAGACCAGCAGATCAAAGGTGTAACCATACGATTGTAGCTTTGCAATACCAGCCTGAAAATCCGGCCGTAGCATTAGCGAGCGGTCAGGATCGCTCTGCAGCATAGAACGGAAGCCTTTTAACTTCGGGTACTGCTGGTAGGCGCGCAGCTGCGCTTCCAGATCTGGCGCCTGCATATCCACCCAACCAACCACCGCTTTGATAAAGGGATGCCTTTCTGCATTTTCCAATTGGAAACGGTTTTCTTCAGGGCTCTGGTCAGACTGTACGACCACCGTACCCTGAAAATCATAATGCTCCAGAATAGGCTGCAAGTGTTCCGGTAAGAAATCCTCCTGCAGGATCGCCATATCATTATTGATCCAGGCGTCCCTTACCGGATTGTATTGCCAGAAATGCTGATGTGCATCAATCTTCAACATAAGCGACTACGCTTTGGTATATGCCTTTACTTGTTGTTTAGATATACCCAAATTGTCAATGCCAAGCTCCACGACATCACCGGGCTTTAAATAGATCGGTGGTTTAAAACCTAAACCTACACCAGCTGGAGTACCGGTAGAAATCACGTCTCCCGGAAGCAGGGTCATGAACTGGCTTACATAAGAAACAACATTTGGTACGTTGAAAATGAAATCTTTGGTATTGCCATCCTGCATGGTTTCGCCATTTACGGTCAGCCATAAACGCAGGTTATCAACATCGCCGACCTCGTCTGGCGTAGCGAGTAATGGACCAATGGGTGCAAAAGTATCGCAACCTTTACCTTTATCCCAGGTACCACCCCTTTCAATCTGGAACTCCCTTTCGGAAACATCGTTGTGCAATGCATAGCCAGCTACATAATCCANNTCTAGTCCATCATTCGCAAAGAATGCTTCATTATAGTCTAGGCCCAAGGCTGAGGTATCGTACCAGTTGTCGCCAATAATTACACCTGTTTTCTCGCTGCCTTCAGCGCCCCATCTGATTAATTTCATAGTTCTTATGCTTAGGATACCGCCAAACATCTGGTGCCAGCAGCATCCGCGTTTTTATTTAGGTTGATGTTTAGTTATTCAATTTTACAAAGCCGCCATCCAGTGGATAGTCGTTCCCGGTGATGAAGCTTGCTTCATCGGCGCAAAGGAACAACGCCAGGTTTGCCACTTCGGCCGGTTCGCCCATACGTCCTATCGGCTGACTCTTAGAAAGTTTTTCGAATATTTCGCTTTCCTTGCCGGGATAGTTCTTTGCAATGAAGCCATCCACAAAAGGGGTGTGTACCCTTGCTGGCGAAATGCTGTTGCAGCGGATGTTGTGTGCAAGGTAGTCGCGGGCCACAGAGAGCGTCATCGCGTAGATCGCCCCCTTACTCATGGAATAAGCAAAACGATCTGTAATGCCCACCAGTGCAGCAATGGAAGCAATGTTCAGGATCACACCTTTGCCACGTTGTTTCATCAATGGGATTGCCGCATGCAGACAGTTGTAAGCTCCCCTTACGTTCACGTCAAATACCCTGGTAAAATCTTCTTCCGAAGTCGTTTCTACAGTACCTACATGTGCGATCCCGGCATTGTTTACCAGAATATCGATGTCGCCAATCTTGTTGAACACCTCCAGCACTTGCTCTTGCACCGCTACATTGCAGCTGTGTCCGACAGCCACCCCTGCGTCGCCGATTTCCGCGATGGTTATTCCTGCAGCATCTTCATTTAATTCAATGATATGGACCGTTGCCCCTTGTTTTGCGAATAAGGTTGCGATAGCCTTGCCAATGCCGCTTCCGCCGCCGGTGATTACGGCTGATTTTCCTTCTAAACTATACATGTTATTTGATTTGTATTTGATAGCCTTCTTTGGTGATTAGTTTTACTTCTAGTCTGTTTCTATAATGAGACCCCTCTTTTCCAGGGAATAAAGTCATCCTGGTTCAGCAGTACCGCTTTTGGAACCACCTCGCCACTGGCGGCCTTTATACAGTATTCCAGGATTTCCAGGCCCATTTCCGAAATGGTCTTTTCTGCCCTGATCACCGGGCCTGTGTCGATATCAATGATATCGCCCATCCTATCCGCAAGTGCGGTATTCGTGGCCACTTTAATCACCGGGCAAACCGGGTTTCCAGTTGGCGTACCCAGTCCGGTCGTAAACAGGATCAGCGTCGCACCGCTGGCCGCCTTTCCGGTTGTGGCCTCCACATCATTGCCAGGGGTACACACCAAGCTTAATCCGGGCAGTTTTGCGGGTTCGGTATAGTCGAGCACATCCACTACTGGGGAAGTTCCACCTTTCTTTGCCGCTCCGGTACTCTTGATGGCATCGGTGATCAGGCCGTCCTTGATGTTTCCTGGTGATGGATTCATGTAAAAACCTGAGCCTACGGCATGTGCCTGTGCATCATATTCCCGCATCAGGCGGATGAACTTGTTCGCGGTGCTTTCGTCTACACATCGGTCGATCAGGTTCTGCTCCGCACCGCAGAGTTCCGGGAATTCCGCCAGCAGCACTTTAGCACCCAAAGCCACCAGCATATCAGAGGCATAACCGACAGCAGGGTTTGCAGAAATGCCGCTAAAACCATCACTGCCCCCGCACTTTACACCGACACATAAGGCCCTTAAGGGTGCCGGTTGCCGCTCCTGCTGATTGATCTGCTGCAGCCCTTTGAAAGTATGCAGGATCGCTTCCTTGATGAGACGTTCTTCACTTTTGCTCTGCTGCTGTTCGAAGATCAGCACGGGTTTATCGAAGTCCGGATTGCGGCGCTTCAGGTCGGCCAGGAAATCGGAGGTCTGCAGGTGCTGACATCCCAGACTCAGCACCGTAATGCCGCCCACATTCGGGTGATCGGCATAGGCAGCCAGCAGGTTACTTAGCAGGTCTGCGTCTTGCCGCGTGCCGCCACAGCCCCCCTGATGGTTCAGGAATTTAATACCGTCTACATTTTTAAACACCCTGTTTTTGGAGGGATGCGCTACAGGTTGAAGGTCCAGCAGACTATCTTCTAATGGCGTTCCGCCTTCATAGGCTTCCAGCAGCTGTTTGCTGAAGGATCGGTATTTATCCGTAACCGTATAACCTAAAGTGTTATGCAAGGATTCTTTAATTACGTCCAGGTTGCGGTTTTCACAAAAAACGGTGGGAATGAACAGCCAGTAGTTGGCGGTCCCCACCCGTCCATCCTTGCGGGCGTAACCATTAAAGGTCCGGTGTTCAAATGCAGAAACATCCGGCGCCTGCCAGTGGTAGTCCACATCGCGGTAGGCATNNCTTTTCCAACAAGTACACCATACATGATCACTTCATCATCGGGCAGCATATTCTGTAGGAAGATCTTGTGTTTGGCGGGGATGTTTTCCTGGATAATCAGCTCCTGCCCCTCAAACTCCAACCTGCTGCCAACGCTCAGGTCAGTCAGCGCCACCAGCACATTGTCTCTGGGGTCTATTTTGATGTAATTCATGCTTTACAGTTCATATATTTTATTCATCAACATCCATTTCTCTCCGGGCTTTACACCTGGCAGGGCTTGCTGGTATTTCCACATCAGGTTTTCCCAGTCCTGTACCTTTTCATTTGCAGCGTCCATAGCTGCTTTGCGCTCTGGACTGTAGCTTTCATCTACTTCCATGAGCATCATCAGCCGGTTGGCATACCGATAAATTTCCAGTTTGGTGATCCCGGCATCCTTGATGCTGGCTACAATCTCCGGCCAGATCTGGTTGTGGTATGCTTCGTATGCTTTAATCAATGCCGGATCATCCTTTAGATCCAGGGCAAAACAGTATTTGTTCATATTAACCGACAGGTTTTACTTTATGGCCCTTCAATCCGTAAAAGAACACGATTAAAAAGCAAAATAATGGAATGATGTACGCTATAGCGGTTGAATACTGATCGGCAAGCAGCCCCATGAGCACCGGCACAATGGCGCCGCCTACAATGGACATGATCAGGAAGGATGAAGCCTTTTTAGTATGTTTTCCCAGGTCTTTGATGCTTAGTGCAAAGATGGTGGGGAACATGATGGACATGAAAAAGAACAGGCCGAGTAAGGCGTATACCGAAAGCCACTGCTGCTGACTGATCACCACAACGCTAAGGGCCACGTTGACCAGTGCGTAGATGGCAAGCAGTCGGCTGGCTGGAATGACCCGCATCAGGCTGGTGCCAACGAACCTGCCGACAGTGAACAGGATAAGTCCGATGGAGAGGAACTTGGCTGCCGCTGCATTGTTGATATCCACCCCGCTTTCGGTGCAGTAATTAATGAACAATGCAGCAATGCCCACCTGTGCGGCTACATAGAAAAACTGGGTAACTAAGCCCAGGGTAAAGTTGCTGTGGCTGAACAAGGGTCTTTCATTCAGCGCTGCGGAACTGACGATCTCGGTTTCCTTGATCTCTGGCAAGGTGGTGCGCATGAAGATGCCGGCAACAATCAATACCAGAATTCCAATAATTACATAGATCATCTTCACTGAATCCAGGTTATTGTCATCTGTTCCTGCGCTTTCGCTAAAGAAAAGATACGAGGCAATTACAGGGCCCAGGAAAGAGCCCACGCCATTGAAACACTGGGAAAGGTTAAGCCTGGTGGTAGCGGTCTCCGGTTCGCCGAGCACGGTAACATAAGGGTTTGCAGCAGTTTCCAGGCAAGCGAGTCCGGAAGCCAGGATGAACAGTGCCAGCAGGAACAAGTTAAAGCTGGAAGCTTCAGATGCCGGATAGAATCCAAAGGCGCCACACGCATAAAGTAGCAGTCCGAGGATGATGCCCCGCTTGTAGCCGTAACGGTTCATGAACAGGCCTGCTGGTAGCGCAACAATGAAATATGCGCCAAAGTACGCAGCCTGCAATAAGGTAGAACGACTTTTAGTGATGTTTAAGGTTTCCTGAAAATGTTTATTCAGCACATCCAGCAGTCCATAAGCAAAGCCCCACAGAAAAAACAAGGAGGTGATCATCACCAGGGGCAACAGGTACTTGGTTTTAGTCATCGGTTTATATTTGGTTGGTTTGTTTTCTGTGGGGCTATTTCATGCTTTCAATTTAATGATTATTGCCTTTATTATGGTTCCTAATGCATCAGCCATTCGGATGGCACATCTAGTGGCGCCGAGCCATTCAGGCTGTACTTCAGCTTTAGCGTATAGCCGCCACCGCCTTCCACGAAGTCGAGCGCAATAGGCTGCAGCCCTTTCTTCAATGCGGCCTGTCCGCTTTTCTCCATTGGCGGATGCCAGCCATCGTTATTCACGGTTTCCAGTGGACCTACTTTCAGGATACCTCCGTCGTCACAAGTTAAGTAAAAACTATAAACCCCGTCTTGCGGAATGTTCAGGTAACCGCTAAACTTTACCCCAAATGTTGCTGCATTGGCTTCCTTTGGCACTTCAACATTGGACACGGTGTAAGTTGCCGCCGGTTGCCCTTTCATCAGCGTTGCACTTTTATAAGCTCCGGGATAGTAGGCACATTGCAGTCCAGGTTTAACATTACTGACCTGCACTGCCGGAGCCAGCGGTTGCTTGCTGTATTCCAGTTTGTAAATGTCGCCGCGGATACCGGTCTTGCTGAAGGCTGCGAGTTGAACTTTCAGGTTATCCCGGATGATCAGTGGTTTGTTCAGCTCTGTAGACTTTTCTGTTGGCTGAGTTCCGTCTGTAGTGTACCGCAATGTGAGTGTTGATAAAGGCTTCTTAGGGTTCAAGGTTGTTTCATCGGTAAAAACATTCTTCTCCACCAAACCTGCTATATCCGGTAAACGGTAGTTGATCTTTAAGGCCTCAAGTCTTGGAAAGTGTTGCGTTAAACGCTCCTGGTAGCTTTTATACAGCTCCTTGTTCGTCCATAATCGCTCCGCAAGGGCGGTCATTCGAGGATAGATCATGTATTCCGCACGATTTTCTGAAGGGATCTTCTCCGCCCAGGTGTTGGCCTGTGCGCCAATGATGCCTTTTGCTTCCGCAGCAGTTAAGCCTTTTGGTATTGGGTTAAAGTGGTACACGTTGTACACGGAAGTATGGTCCGGATCTGCGTCGAAGTACAGCGGGTTACCGGGCGACATGATCACCTTATTGCCGTTCTTTGCTGCTTTAACAGGTGCATTTGGCACCCAGGAGCGCCAGTACATCACCATGGCCGTGGAGCTGATGCCGTCTTCCAGTATCTCGTCCCATCCGATCAGCTGTCTGCCTTTGGAATTGAAATATTTCTCCATGTGGTTGATGAAATAGCTCTGCAGTTCGCCGGAGGTTTTCAATCCGTGTCTGGCCATGAATTCCTTGCAGACAGGTGATTTCTCCCAGCTGCTGCGATCCACCTCGTCGCCACCAACATGGATGTATTTACTAGGGAAGATGTCGATGATCTCGGAGAAGATGTCTTCGGCAAATTTGAAAACATCATCCGAGCAAGGGCTGATCGGTGTGGTGAACACTTCGTTCCACTTGTTCTGGCCCGCCCCTACTAGAAAGGGGTAGCTGTTGATGGCAGCCATCATGTGCCCCGGCATATCCACTTCCGGGATGATGGTGATGTGTTTAGCTGCGGCATAGGCCACGAGTTCTTTTAGCTGTTTTTGTGTATAGAACCCGCCATATTGTTGCTTTCCATTCTTGTTGACGATAAACCTTGGATCGATAGTAAAGTCCGGGTTTTCTTTGGACCGCTCGATGCAAAGAGAATCCTGGCTATTGAAGCCTCTCCATGCACCTTCCTCGGTAAGTTTAGGGTACTTTTTGATTTCCACGCGCCAGCCTTGGTCGTCGGTAAGATGCAGATGGAACTTATTGAACTTATATAAGGCCATCATGTCGATGAACTTGTGCAGGTAATCCATGGAGAAGAAATGCCGGGATACATCCAGGTGCATACCACGCCATTCGTAGGCGGGCTGATCGGCAATTTTCACTGCAGGGATTTCGAGGCTTTTTACGAAACCTGATTTACCTTCATTAGCTGGCAAAAGCTGCCGGATGGTTTGCACGGCGCGAAACATGCCCGCGGGTTCTTTGGCTTTCAGTACCACCTCATTGGCAGTTACTTCTACCTTGTACGCCTCTGGGGCGCTGATCTGCTGATCATACTGCAAGCGAATGCGGCTTTTACCCGTTTTAGCTTTTCCAAGCGGCTTACCCAGATATTGGGCGAGCAGTGCATTGAGTTGTGCGGCTTCATTGGCAAAAAGCTTATCTTCTGCCACAATGCCGGTTGACGAACTTATGGTAAAATTACCAGCACCCAGACTTAGTTCTGCAGGGTACGGGATTAGCGCGATTTGTGTTTGTTCTTGAGCATGTAAAGGGCTGGCGAAAGTGCTTCCAGCCAGGGCCAGGGCTAATAAAAATCGAAGTTTAATGCGCTTCAATGGGATGTAATTCATTCTTTTTTATAAAATGGTATAGATAATCGAATTGTTGAAGGTAATTGATTTATGTACGATTATTTTGAATTTCCTAAATTGGCGATTGAAGACGAAGAAACGGTTGTGTATTATCTTCAAGAATATGTACAAAACAAACATGATACATGGCGAGAAAAATAAGTGAACAGTTAAAGCATGATCCTTCCGATGCACAGCAGTGCTTCAAAGACATGAACATCAAGCTTTTCTGTTGCAGGTATTGGATTCTGGACGAATGGGAGTGTAATGATCTGAGTGTACCATTCTGGCGCATCTACCACAATGCTGTGTCCGGTTCAACCATCAACTACTCAGGGCAGTACTTTGAGCTGAATGAAAACATCATGCTGATTATCCCTCCGAATACGGCATTCGCCAGCCGACTGAAACACCGGCATAACGATGAGGATGAATCTATAAAAGGCAGGAAGTTTCGTGCTGATGATGATATCGCGAAGTTAAAGGCAATGCAGCAGGTGGATCACCTGTTCATCCACTTCTCGTTGGGCTACCCGCTGGATCTTACACACACTGGGATTATTCAGCTGCAGGTGAATGAAACAACGGCCGCGCTCCTGAAAAACATCAAGGCATCGTGTATTGCGGATTCAATTACCAGCTATAAGGAAGGGCTGCGCGCAAAGATGCTGATCTCGCATTGTTTATTGCAGTTACCCGAGACAGCATGGGCATCAGGAAATACAGATTACCGGATCTTGAAAGCCATTAAACACATCGAGCAACATTTTAATTCCAGGCTCTGCAATGAAGCGCTTGCAGCGCAGGCCAATATGGCGACAAACTCCTTCGCACGATTGTTTAAAAGCTGCACCGGCATGCCGATGCAGCAGTATATTTTACGGCTTAAAGTACAAGCAGCTTGTAACCTGTTACACCATACCCAAAAGTCATTTGATGAAATATCTTTTGAATGTGGATTTTCCGACCGGCACCATTTCTCGAAGATCTTTAAAAAAGTACTGAACATGAACCCTTCCAGTTACAAGCGCCAATTGCTCTTAAATTGACGATTGGCCTGCTGATCAAGGTTGTATCTGGATCAATTTGAATTTATGGTAATATGCTTATTTTCGGTTAACCTAAAATATTTATTCAAACACTAACTTAAAACACTCTTGTAAACGCTCTCCTAAACGCGCTCCTATGAAGTACAAAACCTACCTCCTGACTTGCTTGCCGTTAATTTTACTTTCTACTTTTTATGCCTGCAGCCAAACTAGTGATCCGCAGAAGTATATCGGCACCGCATTAGACACCAGAGCAGGGGCTGCTTCTATTGACACAACAAAATTCAACGCGGAGTATATTGACTACAGCACCGTACAAATAAATGGTAAGCTTCCCTTAGAATCCAAATATGCTGAATTCTTAAAAGTACTGGGCAAGCCGGATAGTGTTGTGAATTTTAATCCTGACATGGACTGTCAGTTTTATCTGGAGCCCTACCAGTACATCTATTTAAAAGGAGGTATGTTTTATCTGGTTAATGACACGGCCATATTCCAGCAGATAGACTTTAGAACGCGTCCTGATGTTGAACTTAAAACCCCTGCAATTACCCTGAATGGAAAAACCACACTTCAGGAAGTTAAAAGACTCTATCCTAAAGCTGTAAGTAAGATTAGAAGCACCGAGGATCCAAAAACCAGCCATCTACGCCTTGTTGATCTTGGCGAAGCATCAGCTATAATGGATGAGTGGTGGATTCTCTTTTTTGATGGCGACAAGTTGGTCATGGTAGAGCTGTTTTCGCCTTGCTGAGTTATTGCTTTTTCTTCACCAGCAGCACATATTCCTGCGCGAGCAAAAGGTAGCCCATTTCATAACAGAAGTAGTAACAGGCATTCTTTTCCGTTTTATAGATGCTGGTGAAACATTGAAAATCAAAGCCCTGAGCCTGTAGCTCTTTCCGGCTTACCTTGGCTTTCCCCTCCGGGTTTAATGCCAGGAGAATTTTACGGTTGCGTTTCAACTGCAGGTTGATCTGTTTAACATAGTCATCAGCGTTATTGCACTTAGAATGGTAGGTACTTCTGCAAGCATCGTCACAAAACTTCTTGTCTGTGCGCCCGACAACCGGCAGGTTGCAATTCAAACATAATTTCTTCTCCATGAAGAATAGTATATGCTCGAGGTTTCCTGATCTGGTAATGATTTTACGCGCTACCTAAGGTCTTGTTCAATACTGAACTTACCTTCCAGGCGAATGTCTCTGGAGCTTGCACCAATCATCACTTTGAAGCTGCCTTTTTCCACAACAGGCTTCATCGCAGCATCATAAAGCATCAGATCCTCCTTTGTAAGCGCAAATTGAACAAGTCTGGTTTCTCCAGGCTTTAGCTTTATTCGTTCGAAACCTTTCAATTGCTTTAAAGGCACTACCGTTGATGCTTTTTCATCATGCAGGTAGAGCTGAACGACTTCATCTCCGGCTAATGTGCTGGTATTACGGACTTCGAAACTGATCTTTATCAACGCGGTTTTCAGCGGAGTGTCAGCCTTTGCTTGCACACTTTGCTCCAGGGATTGCAGTTGAAGGTTCTTATAAGCAAAGCTGCTGTAGCTCAAGCCATGTCCGAAGTTATAAAGCGCATCAGCCGGGCCTTCTACATAGGCATGTTTCTGTTGATTTCTGTCATTATAATAAACCGGCAGTTGCCCCACGTTTCGTGGAATGGAAATTGGCAGTCGCCCGGCCGGGTTGTAGTCGCCAAAAAGTACATCTGCGATGGCGTGTCCGCCTTCCTGTCCCGGATACCAGGCATACAGGATGGCATTCAGGTTGTCGGCAGGCCAGTTCATGTTTAAAGGACGGCCACCGATGAACACCAATACCACGGGCTTACCTGTTGCGACTACTGCCTTGAGCAGCTCCAGCTGTTTTCCTAACAAATCCAGCGATTGACGGTCAAATCCCTCCCCGCTTTCCATATCGCTGAGCTGTTCAGTTTTGCCCGCAGCAACAGTAGCGGCGCCGGTGCTGATGTATTCTGTTTTAA
>DDAD01000120.1 GCA_002333205.1 Pedobacter sp. UBA2067 | reverse complement strand
GCTAATTGTGCATCAGCACCTGCACTACGTGCTAACTGTGCTCCACGGCCTGGGTGAATCTCAGCGTTGTGCACAATAGATCCCAATGGAATACTGCCCAACTTCAATGTGTTCCCTACCTCTGGAGTAGCTGTTTCTCCCGAAACTACTGTTTGTCCTACTTGCAATCCCTCAGGTGCAATAATGTAACGCTTCTCACCATCTACGTAGTGTAATAATGCAATACGTGCGGTACGGTTTGGATCGTACTCAACAGTAGCTACTGTTGCAGGAATATCAAACTTATCACGTTTGAAGTCAATCAAACGGTAAGATTTCTTGTGACCACCACCTAAGTAGCGCATCGTCATCTTTCCTGTGTTATTACGTCCTCCCGATTTTTTAGAAGATACAACCAATGATTTTTCGGGCTTGGTTGCTGTAATCTCCGAAAAGCTGGCACCTACTCTAAAGCGGGTACCCGGAGTAACTGGTTTAAATTTTCTTAAGCCCATAGTTATAAATTATTCAATTCTAATTAAATATTCGAGTAATAATCAATTGTTTCACCGTCTTTCAACGTTACAACTGCTTTCTTGTATTTTGGGCTACGACCCGAAACTAAACCGCCTTTAGTGTTTCTGGACTTTAGTTTTCCGTTTACAACCATGGTATTGATGGCTAAAACGTTAACACCGTACATCTTCTCTATAGCTGCTTTAATCTGCAGTTTGTTTGCTTTGTGTTCTACTTTAAAAGTAAAGCGGTTAGACTTTTCTGTTAATGCAGAAGCTTTTTCGGTTAATATTGGTTTCTTTAATAATTCCATATTACTTGGCAAATGCCTCCTCCAATGTTTTAACAGAATCCGCAGTTAACAAAAGCTTGCCGCAGTTTAATACATCATAAGTATTCAACTGATCAGCAGTAGTAACTTTCACTTTCTGAATGTTTCTGCTTGATAAATAAATATTAGTGTTTTGTGAAGGTAAAACCAGCAAGGTTTTTTCATTAGCTAAGTTCAATGCATTTACTAAGCTGATGTAGTTTTTAGTTTTGATCGTATCAAAAGTAAAATCTTCCAATACAACAACATTGTTGTCTTGTGCTTTGTAAGACAATGCAGACTTACGCGCTAATGATTTTAATTTCTTGTTCAATTTGAAACTGTAATCACGTGGCTGAGGACCAAACACACGACCACCACCATTGAACAAAGGTGATTTAATACTTCCGGCACGAGCACCACCAGTACCTTTTTGCTTGTATAGCTTACGGGTAGAACCTGCAATCTCATTACGTTGCTTAGACTTGTGCGTTCCCTGGCGCTGATTTGCCAAGTATTGCTTTACATCTAAATAAATAGCATGATCAACAGGTGATATGCCAAAAACTGACTCAGGAANNTACTTTAACTTCCATCTGCTTACTTATCTAAGATTACGTAAGAACCTTTAGCTCCTGGTACGGAACCACTAACTACAACTAGATTTTGATCAGCATAAACTTTCAAAACTTGTAAGTTCTGAACCTTTACTCTGTCGCCACCCATTCTTCCCGCCATACGCATACCTTTAAATACACGAGCTGGATAAGATGCAGCACCCAATGAACCCGGCGCACGCATTCTGTTGTGCTGACCGTGAGTCTGTCCACCTACACCACCGAAACCATGACGTTTTACAACACCTTGGTGACCTTTACCTTTTGAAGTACCTACTACGTCAACAAAATCACCTTCGTTGAAAATAGTAACATCAACCGTATCTCCAAGAGCAACAGCCTCTTCGAATGGATCAAATTCTACTAATTTACGTTTTGGGGTGGTGTTTGCTTTCGCAAAGTGGCCTTTCAAAGGCTGGGTAGTGTTTTTAGCTTTGGCTTCGTCGAAACCTAACTGAACTGAAACGTAACCGTCGTTCTCTACGGTCTTTACCTGTGTTACTACACAAGGCCCAGCTTCGATTACCGTACAAGGAATGTTTCTTCCTTCGGCATCGAAAATGCTGGTCATTCCTACTTTTTTTCCAATAATACCTGACATTTTCTTTTTTAAAGTTTAACACCCATCGAAGCAGTAGGGCTTCGTTCAAGGTGGATACAATTCCCATTTAAGGGAGGGCAAAAATACGAAAGTATTATTAATTTTCAAACAGTTAGCTTATTTATTTTTGAAATAAGTACCATTATTCTCAGGAAGTTGCGTCCGGTGATTAACTAAGTTGCGATTGAAGCACTTAGCCCCGTTTAGCCTGCCAGCTTATTGCTCAAACTGAACAAAATTATACCCAAAATCATCAGGCCAATGAGCACGTAAAGGTAGTCGCGCTCCAAAAGAAAGCTGAAAACAGCAAGAATAACCCTGGAAATTGGTGTAAAGATCAACAGCAAAATGCCCAACTGAATGATGGCTTTACCGTTCATTTCCAATATGCCCGTCCAAATACTCGCGAGCGAGAAGAACCCTGCTTCATCCAGCACGAACTCGCTGTAGTCGGCTTTCAGCTGTCCATAACCCATCAGATAGATTACGCCGCCAATAAACACAACCGTCATAGAGAGCACCACACCCACCCTGAGCAGGTTACCCATGATCAGTTGCATGTCCCGGTCTTTCAACATATGTTTCTTATGCGCTTCTCCCATTATCCAAATACACCGTTATAAATCATTTGTAATGCCAGGAAAGTCACCACGGCTGCAAAAAGCACCTTCAACTTTTCCGGCTTGGATTTGATCAGGATCTTGGATCCCGCCCTTGCGCCAATCAGTACACCCAGACAAACAGGCATCGCGATACCCGGATCAATCTGTCCGCGATGTAAATACACGACAGCACTGGCTGCAGCAGTTACCCCCATCATGAAGTTACTCGTCGTCGTTGATACCTTGAAGGGAATGCGCATGATGTTGTCCATCGCCAATACTTTCAATGCACCCGAGCCAATACCCAATAGTCCAGATGCTACACCCGCAACCGCCATCATCAGAAAACCGCCTACTACATTATGTACTGCATAAGGCTGTTCACCGGTAGCAGTCGGGTAACTCCCATTTAGCTTGAAAAAGTTTGCCAGTTTCCCGGAAGTATCCGTATCGGAATGATCTACCTTCTTGCGCAACATCATCGCCGCAGAAAACAGCAGGATCGCACCGAAGATAACCGATATGTAGTTTGGATTGATATAGACCGTAATTACCGCACCGAAGATCGCACTGATGGTTGTCGCAATCTCCAGGAACATCCCAATCCGGATATTGGTGATGCCTTCCTTTACATATGCTGCCGCAGATCCCGAGGATGTCGCGATAACAGATACAATAGATGCACCAATCGCATAATGTATATCTACACCCAGTACCAGTGTCAATAAAGGAATAATGATCACCCCACCACCCAGTCCGGTCAGCGATCCGACGAGGCCCGCTAGAAAAGCGCCGAGAAGTATTACAAGGGTGAATAAGAGAATTGACATTGGCGCAAAGATAACATCTGAGCCGCAAACACAATAAAATTAAAATATTAATGTTAAATTAGAATAACCGGACCCTATGAGAAAATTTATACACCTGCTAACCGCCGTATTGTTTTTTGCATTAAACACGAACCACGCTGCTGCACAGCAGACTGCAAAAGACTCCGTTAATGCTGACCCAAGCCTGCGCGGGCAATACCAAAGTATTTTGTCCAAGAGTAAAAATCTAAATGGCTTCAAGGTTGTTAACCCAACACGGCTAAGTGCATTCTGGAAAAGTGTAAACGACACTTTGCGTACTGAACGCCGCCAGCTGCCTGCATTGAAAAAGCAAATTGCGGAAGGACAAAAAACCATCGCCAACTTAAAGGCGCAGCTTAGTGAGAAAGAAGGCGCATTAAACAGCAGCAATCAAAAGCTCGATGAGATTACGTTCCTGGGCATCTCCTTCTCTAAAGGTAGCTACAATACGATGGTGTGGACCATCATCCTGGTGCTTGCACTAGCATTGATCATCATCATTATACGCTCTGCAAAACTGCTGCATGAAGCGAAATACCGGAGCAGCCTTTACGAAGAGATCTCCGCCGAATACCAGAGCTACAAGGTTAAGGCAAATGAAAAAGAGAAAAAGCTTGCACGTGAGCTACAGGATGAGCGCAACAAACTTGAAGAAATTAAATCCAGGGGCAGATAATCATCATACTTGCCTTTACTTAATTCCGGGTTGCTTTAAGATGTAACCCGTTTTTGTTTTTTCTTCAACAACCATTTGCTTTACCTCCTCAAGTAACTTCTTCGCGTCGTAAACGATCCCATCTTTAATGGNNCACCAACACGCTGTACTTGATTGTCTTTGCCCAAACGGATTGACCCCGTACCATAAAGCACTTGAAGATTTTTCAGTGGGTTTTCTTCCACGATCACGAAGTCCGCTAACTTGCCGACTTCAACACTACCGAGATCCTTTTCCATACCAAGCGCCTGGGCACCGTTCAATGTAGCCGCCTGAACGACTTCAAGCGGATGAAATCCAGCTTCCCGCAGAAGCTCCATCTCGCGAACAAAAGCAAATCCAAATAACTGATAGATGAAGCCTGCATCTGTCCCTACCGTAACCCGCCCACCCTGGTTTTTGTATTCGTTGATAAAGCTCATCCATAGTCGATAGTTCTCCTTCCAGTTAACTTCCTCTTCCGTCCCCCAGGCGTGCCAGTACGAACCATGGGAGTTCCAGCTTGGCTCATAAAATGCCCATAGCTTAGGCATTGTATAATCCGCATGCCACTCCGCAGTTCGCGCACGCATCAAGTCACGATTGGCTTCATATATATTAAAGGTAGGGTCTAAAGTAAAATCAAGACGGATCAATTCACTCATGACACTTTTCCAGCGCGCAGAAAATGGTTCTGCCGCTTGCTTCCATAGTGTCCCGGCCTCGCCGAATCTATCCTGTTCATTTGAATAGTTGTAATCGGGTGAATAATTCTGAATCCTTTGGCTGGTAAACATCGCTTCAGGAAGCCCATACCAATGCTCAAGAGAAGTCATCCCTGCATTAGCACTCTGGAGCGCATTCCATCTGCCAACATCAGTTTGCGAGTGGTGCGCCATCGATCTTAGCCCAAGCCTATTGTTTTCCTTTATTGCGGCATCCATAACCTCAGGCGAGGCTCCGAAGAACTTGATGCCATCAGCGCCCTTTTTCGCATTCTCCTGAACCCATTTTCTAGCTTCGGCTGCAGTACTGATCGGCGTTTTGTTTCCCTGACCGAAGGAAGTGTAGGCATAGATCCTCGGTGCGACAATCTCGTTTCGATTACTTTTCAGCTTTTGGTCAAGTACCCAGTCCAAACCACTAAAACTTCCCGGTTCCCGAATGGTGGTCACGCCATGAGCCATCCACAGCTTAAACACATAATCCGCATCAGCGCCCTTTTCTGCTCCACCTATATGCGCATGCATATCAATAAAGCCGGGCAACAAATACATGCCTTCGGCCTGGAGCTCTTTTCCACCAGCCTTCAATTGGGGCCTGCGAGCCGGGTCGATCTTCAACCCGGGACTGCCAACCGTGCGAATCGCCACTATCCTATTCTGTTCAACAACGATATCTACCGGGCCCATCGCAGGCGCACCGGTGCTGTTGATGAGTGTTACACCACGTATTATAAGCTGCTCCCAGGGTCCATCACCTGTTTTCCTGGGAGTCGCTTTTTGTGGCTGTGAACTACTTGTAAATGGCAGGACAAACAAACAAAACAGAATTCCCCATTTTAAATAACCATTCATCATAACTATTTATGTGCTAAAACCAGCCAGTATAAATTGTATTATCATCCTTAATCGTATCCTATTATTCAATTTTGGTCGACTTGATCTCAGCTAAAATTGAATCGTACATCTTGTCAGAATCCTTTTTAACCTGAATTAAGGACGGTTTGTGGACATACAGCATGTGGCCAGCTTCATAGTACGTAAAATTGACGTTTTTCTTTTGCTCTGGCCGCAGTCCCATTGTACTGAAGGTATATTCGGCAGCAAAGTAAGGAGTGGCTAGGTCATAGTAGCCACAGAGTACCCAAACCTTCATATAAGGATTAACAGACATTGCCTTTCTCAAAGGTTCGGCAACATTCAGATAACTATTCTGCACATTGTTATAGTTCCATGGCTGAACTCTTCCACCCAGAATCTCATAAGGCAGTTCATTGTTAAACTTTAACTCGGCCTTTACATAATGATTTAGCGCAGCGCTATAAGGTCCGGAAATCGTGCCATCATTACTTGGATCGAATTCAGGCGTTACGCCCACATCATTATAGTCTCTTCCGGTAAACCGGCTATCCAGCCTTCCAACGGTTAAGCCTTCATTTCGTCGCAGTTCCTTGTTGAACTTGTGGATATCAATCCGAAGATTTGTCTGACGTATGTACTCCTCAGACAATCCTGTATACCGGCTCAACTTCTTTGCTATTCCGGTGAACTCCTCAGCGGTTAAATCACTTCCTTTCATTAAAGCCATGTTGTACTCACCCAATGCAAAATCCTCCACTTCTTTTAAGGTGGCTTTCAAATCTTTCTGCAGGTCGGCACCAAGCTTTTTGTGATACCAGGCGGTTGCTGTATAGGTTGGTAAAAACAATGGAAATGGCAGATCATTCCCAATATCAAACCGTGCGGTTTGCATGTTTAGAATAGAACTAATCAGCACAATGCCATTGAAATAAAACTTATACCTACTCTGCATGTAGTCAGAAAGCCCTGCTGCCCGCGTTGTACCATAGCTCTCGCCGGCCAGAAACTTTGGTGAATGCCACCTGTCATACTGGGTACAATAAAGTCTGATGGCTTCGCCCATACTTTGAATATCCTCTTCATAGCCATGAAACTGCTTATCGCTTTCGCCAGTCACCGCACGGCTGTATCCTGTGGTCACAGGATCTATAAAAACCATATCCGTTTTATCTAACCAGGAATACTCATTATCTACATAACTGTATGGTGGCGGCAATACTGCACCTTTATCAGACATCACCACCCTTTTAGGACCAATAATTCCCATGTGCAACCACACCGACGATGATCCTGGTCCACCATTAAAGGTGTAAGTCATAGGTCGGCTGCGTTGATCGGCAACGCCATCTTTGGTATAAGCAACAAAGAAAATATTTGCTTTCGGTTTCCCATCCTCTGTGCGCAACTGTAAATACCCCGTGGTAGCCGTATAGTTAATCGTCTGACCGTTGATCTTTATGCTATGCTTCGTAACTACCGGAGCCGGGATATTGGGTGAATTCGAGATGATGTTACCTTTCTGGTCAAGCGGTAGCGGTGTTATGCTTTTTTCTCCTGCTACTGGTGCAAATATATTCGGAAGTGCTGGACGGCCACGTTGAGCAAGACTAGTTAGCGAACTTAAAACCAATATTCCCCCTAACATGATGTGACGGGCGTTCTTTATATATAATATCTTCATTGCTATTTAATTTGATCTAGAGTGTTTTTATAATATGTATCTGCATCTATTTTCACCTGTTTAAGTGAAGGCATGTGGATGTAGAGCATGTGGCCTGCTTCGTAATAGGTAAAGTTTATATTCTGCTGCTGCTCCGGACGTAGTCCCATATGTTTAATCACATATTCAGACGCAAAATAAGGCGTAGCAAAATCGTAGTAACCACCAAGCACCCATACTTTCATGGTAGGACTTAAAGACATCGCCTTCCGCATAGACTCTGCAACATTCAGGTATTTATTCTGCACGTTACTGTAGTTCCACATACCTACCCCACCACCAAGTATGTAGTAAGTAAGATCATTTGTATAATTAAGCTCCTTCCCGAAATAACTCAATACACCTGCAGCATACGGACCGGATATTGTACCCGTATTACTAGGATCGTACTCCGTAGACGAACCAGTATCATTGTAATCTATTCCGGTAAACCGTGAATCTAAACGACCCACAGTTTTCCCCTGTTTACGCAACAGTTCCTTATTATACTGCGCTAAATTTATCCTCAAATTAGTTCCGCGAATAAAAGTCTCTGACAAACCGGTGTAGCTACTCAGCTTAGATACAATACTGGCGTATTGCTCCGGGCTGAGTTTATCACCTTTCATTAATGCTGTGGTGTATTCCGTCAATGCAAATTGTTCAACCTCTGCCGTTAGGGCTTTAACATCTTTTGCCTGTAGTTCCGGACTAAGCTGTTTATAGTACCATGAGGTGGCAGCATAGCTTGGAAGGTAAAGCGGGTATGGCAAGTCGTTCCCTATTCTAAAATCTACGGTCTGAAAATTAAGTACAGCAGAAATCAGGACTATACCATTAACATACATCTTATAGGCATTTTGAAGGTAGTTAGATAAGCCAGCGGCTCTGGTTGTTCCATAACTCTCCCCGGCAAGAAATTTCGGAGAGCCCCAACGCTTATTCTGGGTGGTGTACAACTTGATAAACTCACCAACAGACTGGATGTCTTCATCGTATCCGTGGAATTCTCGTCTATCTACCCCAGGTGCAGACCGGCTAAAGCCTGTACCAATAGGATCGATGAAGACCAGGTCACTATTATCTAACCAGGAATATTCATTATCGGTATAGGAATAAGGCGGTGTTAAAGCGTCACCTTTGTCAGACATCACAATGCGTTTAGGTCCGATCATCCCCATGTGTAGCCAAACAGAGGCAGAACCCGGGCCGCCGTTGAAGGTATAGGTAATGGGACGTTTCTCCAGTTCACCACCATTATCCTTAGTATAGGCAACGTAAAACATATTCCCCCGGAGTTTACCCTCCTCGGTTTTAAGCTGCATGTAGCCTGTCGTAGCAGTATAATTGATAACCTTACCATTGATCCTGACGGAGCCCTTGGTAACTACAGGGGCATCAAGTGTAGTTTCGCTCTTACCTGTTTTTGCGGTAGTATTTTCGGCTGATTTCTTCTGTGCTGTAGAAATGCTTATGCCGGTTAGGAGCGACAAAAAGACGAACAATAATTTCTTCATGTTTAAAGTTTAGTAATTAAATTAATGATCATTAAGGGCGGGTATCCCAGAAAACTCGTTGTAAAAGGTCACTTCGTGCAGGCGTATTTGGATTAGAACTACTCTCAGAAAGTGGATAGATTAAAGACCTCGGGATTTGGTCGTAAACTGCAATACTGATTGGGAGCGGCGTAATAGCCGGGAACCCTGTCCTGCGCCAATCTGTCCATGGTTCCATGACCACACCAAAGTTTGCGACGTATTTCTCGTTGATAATTTGTTCCAGCTGCTGTGAACTTGTGCCGGTAAGTGTTCCGTTCGCCGCTATGTAGCTATCAACTTCTGCACCCGAGATTCCCGCATCTGCCATCGAAGCACGGATTCCCGCTTCGAAAAACGTCTGTGCATTACCAGGCGCATTCAGGATTAATGCAGCTTCTGCGCGGATAAAGTTGTACTCCGCAAACGTCAGCAAACGTATTGTCGAATTCCCTGCCCAAACAATCGAATTGTCCGTAATAGAACCATCAGAGTTCACGGTGACATTTTGAATGGTCGCATCGCCCTTCAAAAAGGTATTCAGACGTGAATAGGCTACAGAAGCATTATCCAGTACACTCGCCCCTTTATAGGTCTTTGGTGTTGAATTGTAAGGGAAAGGAACGTAATACGAACTTCTTCTTGGGTCGTCTTTCGCATTCATCATGTTAACGATCGTCCTATTGGGGAAAAACGCATTTCTGAACTGTCCACCTTCAATGCTATTGATTGGCGTTTGCCTGCCGGATTCAGCCAAAAACTTCATTTGAAAATTGTCTGCCGGAGATTCCATGAATAGGGCTCCACTATTAACCAAGGTCGTGATCTGGCTGGAAGCAAAAGCTGGATCCTTCTGGCTGTAGTGTAAAAAGATCCTAAGCTTAAGGGTATTCGCGAATTTAATCCAATTTGTTTTGGTAGTTGCCCAGGTCCCCACATAAATGGTGGTATTCTTGTCCGGTTCAAGCACGGAAGTTGGGGCATTGATGTCTGCTATTCCCTGGTCAATGGTCGTAATCAGATCTTTATAGATATCCTCATCATTATCATATTTCGGATAAAGGTTTTCACTAAACTTCAAGGCCTCCGAATAGGGCACATCTCCCCATGCGTCTACAGCCAGTTGATATACATAAGCCTTTAAGATCCTTGCCACACCGCTGTAATGCAGGTTACCGGTTTCCTCCCCTTTGGTGATGATTCTGGAGATGTCCGCAAGTGTGGTTGCAAAGATCGCGCTCCATTGTCCATTTACATCAGAGTTGTTGATACTGTATCTTTCATACTCCTTAAAGGTCTGCGAAGTATTTGTGGTTTGACCTGAAAACTGCTGCATAATAAGACCACTATACCTGAACAGGTCACTCCCTCCCAGGTACCCGATGTTCACGGTAACATTTGGTAGAAGTTGCGCCACAGATACATCTGTTACGTTATTCGGGTCATCATTAACATCATAAAACTTCTTGCATGATTGCACATTTAGCCCAATAGCTAACACGACCATGCTTATAAATATCTTCTTAACGTTCATCTTTTTGTGTTTTAATGTGAATCTGGTGATTATTAGAATGTTGCCCGTAAGGTTGCACCGAAGGTTCTGGCAACAGGTTGAATTCCGAATTCTAAGCCTCTGGCGTTACCCACGCCAAGTACGTTCTGTTCCGGATCAAGATTTCGGAAGTGTGGCGCGTAAGTCAGCAGGTTCCTTCCGTAAACCGATAAGGAAAGATTGCTGATGAATTTAGTTCGTGCCAAAAATTCCTTCGGAAAGCTGTAAGAAAAGGTTGCTTCACGTAGTTTCAGGAAGGTTGCATCCCGTACATAGCCCTCCCAGGCAACATACTTTCCAGAGAGACCGTAGTATTGTTGTGCAGAAACCGGCGTGCTATTCACGCTGCCATCCGCTTTAACACCTTCAAAAACGTAAGGCGTAGCCACCGTTCCATCAGCATTGAACCTGTCAAACTCGGCAGTAACCGCATCAACACCGTTGATTTCAAGATCACCAAGGGTCCTGGAAAGAAGATCTCCTTTATATTTCAGGTCTAACAGGAAGGAGAAACTGAAGGCTTTATAATTGAAAGTATTGGTAAGTCCCGCAGTAAACTTAGGATTCGGATTTCCTACCGCGCCCACGGTGGAAGTATTCTGCGGCAGACCATTGTCTTTAATTATCATTTGGCCTGATTCATTCCTTAGATACATGTTTGAATAAATAAGACCATATTGCTCTCCGGCAACTGCCTGAACGTTCGGTGAGGTAAAGCCCCCTAGTGAAATTAAAGCAACACCTGGAGCAAGTTGCTTAACAATGGTCTTGAAAGTGGTAAAGTTCAAAGATGCTTCCCAGCTAAAATTGGTTGACTTCACTGCTGTACCACTTAGCAGGAATTCAAGTCCTTTTGTTGATAGTTCACCCGCATTTTGCGTCAGCGTAGCATAGCCTGAACTTGTAGGTACCGGAACACTGAAAATCAGATCCCTCGAGTCCCTTTTGTAAACAGAGGCATCCAGGAACAGTCGATTGTTAAAAAAGGCGAGTTCCGCACCAAGCTCAATCTCACGTGTAAATTCAGGTCGTATATTCAGGTTACCAGCGTTATTACTGTAGGTATAACCCGCCAGTCCATTAAATGGAAAAGCAACCCCGGTGGAGCCGAAACCGTCACCTGCAGATCCGGTAACGTAGTAGGTGTTGGTATCGTAAGCATTAGCACCCTTACCAACCTCGCCGAAGTTTGCACGAATTTTTGCAGATGTTAGTCCTTTCCCTTTCAGCTGGGGAAACGCATCTGTAGCAACGAAACTCAAAGCAACTGCGGGATAGAATATAGACCGGTTTTCAGGTGACAGCGTAGACGAAAAGTCATTTCTAGCTTTCAAATTTAGGTTCAGGTAGCCTTTGTAACCTACGGAAACATCACCAAATACACCTAAAAGGCGATCTCTGAAGTAACCGTTTGTTGTACTGAACGTGGTGAAATTCTTAAGGTTGTCGAATCCAGCAATGGTTATGTTTTTACCAGTGCCATTCAGCGAACTTGAATAGTTTGATATGATCTCATTACCCAGCGTTCCAGATAAGTCAAAATCGCCAAAAGTCTTATTTGCAGACAAGGTAAAATAACTGCTTAGATTGCGCACGGATTGATCCGTTACACTTAGTCCACCCAGGCCAACAGAAGTTGTATTGCCGTTACTTCTAACGCCCTTATCGTCAAATCCCGAATTCTTGGTATTATAAACATCTGCACCGACTTTTAAATCTGCTTGTAGCCAGGAATTGAATTCGTACTTAAGATTTAAGTTCCCGTAAAAACGGTTAAGTTCCTGTGTTGCTCTTACGTGATCAATTGCCCAGTACGGATTCTCCTCGGAGCTCGAGTACCAGATCTGGTTGCCAACAGCATCGGTAACTGGAAGCCCTGAAACATCATAGCTCCTAGGCGCATAGATACCGCGCCACAAAGGGTTAGCACCCTGATTTCCGGCAGCTGTTCTATTTGAACGATTGTTAATGTAGGAAAAGGAAGTGTTGATTTTAAACTTGTCGGAGATCGAGGTTCCGGCATTCACACTAAATGTATTTTTATGTAATTCGTTCCCCGGCACCAGGCCTTTTTCATTGTTGTTGCCGTAAGAAACCCGGTAGTTGAATTTATCTGATGCACCGGAGAAACTTAGCGTATTGTCAACAACCAGAGAATTGCGTAAGATGTCCCGCACGTTGTTTGGATATGCCTGCAACGGGACCTGGTCACCCAGAATATTCTCCACCAGCTGACCTTGGATACGTGGCCCCCAGGAAGTAGCTCTTGCTACCCAGCGGAATGGGTCAACGTCATCACCATAGATCCCGTTAGATCCCTGTGCATATTCGTTTTGATATTCAGGAAAGCGGTTAATTGTTCCGATAGCGGTATTGGAGGTTAATGATACCTGGCTTTTGGTACCCAGCTTTCCCTTTTTAGTCGTAATTAAGATAACCCCTGATGCTGCCCGCGACCCATACAATACGGTAGCTGCAGCGCCTTTTAGCACACTAATACTCTCGATATCTTCATTATTGATATCCGACACCCGACTAGAGCTTGCAGCCCCAGAGTTAACGGAGTTACTTCCACCGCCATTATCTATCGGTACTCCATCAATAACATATAAAGGCTGGTTACTTCTCGTGATACTTGAAAATCCTCTGATCGTCACGTTTGAACTGGAAAAACCACCCCCGGCNNACCGGAGATCTGAACACCTGCAACTTTCCCTGCAAGCGCATTTGAAATGTCTGCTGTCGGAGAACGCGTAAGCGCTTCAGATTTCACCGAACTCACACCGTAACCTAAAGTCTTTTTGTCTCGTTGAATGCCGAACGATGTTACCACAACTTCATTCAACTTTTGGGCATCCTGCTCCAGAATGATGTTATACGTATTCTGGTTTGTCACCTGTACCACTTGAGTAACATAACCAACAAATGAGACGACCAGCCGGGCATTAGCTGGTACCTGCATGCTGAATCTGCCGGTAGGATCGGTAACGGCTCCAATGTTAGCACCTTCTACTTTGACGGTAACGCCCGGCATAGGTCGCTTGTCGTCATTTCCAATGATAGTCCCTGAGATGCTCCTATTCTGTGCGCTCGCATTTGAAATACCGAGCAACAGAACCAGAGTCATAAGTAACAGTTTTTTCATAATTACGAATGGTTAGGTTGAATACATTAAATTATCTAACCATAATTTAAATCATAATTTGACTCAAACCAAACATTAAAATGACGGTATGCAGATACTTAGCGTATTTTCACAAGAAACCTCGTTCCAAGATCATTTAGAGGGCATTTCTGATTTCCGCCAGCACAATATTGTTACAGTCAGGCAGTTAGCTCATTTATCGAAAAAGGCAAGTTTTTGCATATCACTGACGCTCAAAAGTTTGATGTATTTCAGTTATTCAGCTGAAGTGCTGGCTAACAAGCGCCCTGCGGAACCAGGTATCTTCCAGCTAAGGATTTTAAAAAGAGCGTTATGTGGACATGGAGAAGTGAACGAAAAAGTACACTACAAAATGCTTAAAAAAAGAAAGGTCCCGACATTACTGACGGGACCTTTCTTTTTTTATTAAGTATCTATATCAATTAAACTTTGATTTCAACTTCAACACCGCTAGGCAATTCAAGTTTCATTAAAGCATCAACTGTTTTTGAGTTGGAGCTATAAATATCTAACAAACGTTTGTAAGCACACAGTTGGAACTGCTCTCTTGCTTTTTTGTTCACGTGTGGTGAACGCAAAACAGTGAAGATTNNGTAAGGCCGGCTGTTAGAGCTATTAATAACAGACGGCCGGTTGTTTTTTATTATTCTCCGGATTTAACCTTGCCTTTTGATTTAGCAATTACTTCCTCCTGAACGTTTCTTGGAGCTGGTTCGTAGTGATCAAACTCCATAGTTGAAGTCGCACGACCTGAAGTGATGGTACGTAACTGCGTTACATAACCGAACATCTCAGAAAGTGGCACAAGCGCTTTGATTACTTGAGAACCGTTACGAGTGTCCATACCTTGCAGCTGGCCACGACGACGGTTTAAGTCACCCATTACATCACCCATGTTTTCTTCTGGAGTTAACACTTCGATTTTCATGATAGGCTCCATCAACACAGGCTTACATTTAGGCAATGCCTCACGGAAAGCAGAACGAGCTGCAATCTCGAAAGATAAAGCATCTGAATCGACTGCGTGGAATGAACCATCGATCAAACGAACTTTCATATCAGGAAGCGGGAAGCCTGCAAGCACACCATTCGACATAGCAGCTGCAAAACCTTTTTCAACTGAAGGGATGAATTCACGAGGAATTGAACCACCTACAATTTCGTTTACGAATTGTAAACCACCTTTTTCGTAATCAGCATCGATTGGAGAAATAACAACCTGGATATCCGCGAATTTACCACGACCACCAGTTTGTTTTTTATACGTCTCACGGTGTTGAGTAGTACCAGTGATTGCCTCTTTGTAAGCAACCTGTGGCGCACCTTGGTTAACCTCTACTTTAAACTCACGTCTTAAGCGGTCAATAAGGATATCTAAGTGAAGCTCACCCATACCAGAGATTACAGTTTGACCAGTTTCCTCGTCAGTTTGTACACGGAAGGTAGGATCTTCTTCAGCCAATTTAGCTAATCCCATACCAAGTTTATCAACGTCAGCCTGAGTTTTAGGCTCAATCGCTAAACCGATAACCGGCTCAGGGAAGTCCATAGATTCCAGGATGATTGGGTTTTTCTCATCGCAAAGGGTATCACCAGTTTTGATGTCTTTGAAACCTACAACCGCAGCAATATCACCAGCACCTACGTTAGGGATTGGGTTTTGCTTGTTTGCGTGCATCTGGAAGATACGTGAGATACGCTCTTTGTTTTCAGAACGTGCATTGTACACGTATGAACCAGCTTCTAAGTTACCTGAGTATACCCGGATAAAACATAGACGACCTACGAATGGGTCAGTCGCAATTTTAAACGCTAAAGCTGCAAACGGCTCATTGATGTCTGGTTGACGAGTTACCTCTTCACCAGTGTTCGGGTTGGTACCTTGGATACCTTCAACATCCATTGGCGAAGGCAAGAGTTCCATTACCAGATCCAACATGGTTTGAACACCTTTGTTTTTGAAAGATGAACCACAAACCATAGGAACGATTTTAGCATCTAAAGTAGCAGCACGTAAAGCATCAAGAATTTCACGCTCAGTGATCGAGTTAGGATCATCAAAGAATTTCTCCATTAATGACTCATCATAATCAGCAACCGCTTCTAATAAATTCTCTCTCCATTGTGCAACCTCTTCAACCATATCATCAGGAATTGGCACTTCAGTAAAGGTCATACCTTTATCATGCTCGTTCCAGACGATACCACGGTTATTGATCAAATCAACAACACCTTTGAAGCTATCCTCAGCGCCGATTGGCAATTGCAAAGGCACAGCGTGGCTACCCAACATTTCTTTTACTTGCTTAACAACTTTTAAGAAGTCAGCACCAGAACGGTCCATTTTGTTAACGAAACCGATACGTGGAACTGCATAGTTGTTTGCTAAACGCCAGTTGGTCTCAGATTGAGGCTCAACACCATCAACAGCTGAGAACAAGAATACCAATCCGTCTAGTACACGAAGTGAACGGTTTACCTCTACGGTAAAATCCACGTGTCCCGGGGTATCAATAACGTTTACCTGGTATTTGTTTCCTCTGTAAGGCCAGAATACAGTAGTTGCAGCAGAGGTGATGGTTATCCCACGTTCCGCTTCTTGTACCATCCAGTCCATGGTAGAGGCACCTTCGTGAACCTCACCAATTTTGTGGTTTACCCCAGCATAATAAAGGATACGCTCTGTTGTTGTGGTTTTACCCGCATCAATGTGAGCCGCAATACCAATATTTCTTGTGTATTTTAAATCTCTTGACATTATATTATGAATCTAATATTAGAAACGGAAGTGAGAGAACGCTTTGTTAGCCTCAGCCATTTTATGCGTATCTTCTTTTTTCTTAACTGCGGCACCTTCACCTTTAGCTGCTGAAACGATCTCACCTGCTAATTTTTCTTTCATGGTTTTCTCGCCACGTTTACGTGCGTAAGAAATTAACCATTTCATACCTAAAGCAATTTTACGGTCAGGTCTAACCTCAGTTGGAACCTGGAAGTTAGCACCACCTACACGGCGTGACTTAACCTCTACTGCAGGCATTACATTGGTTAAAGCACGTTTCCATACTTCAAGACCATTTTCACCTGCTCTTTTTTCAGCAAGTTCTACTGCGTTATAAAAAATATCATAAGCGATGGATTTCTTTCCATCGTACATCATATTATTTACAAACCTGGTCACCATAACATCGTTAAATTTCGGATCAGGAAGGATAATTCTCTTTTTTGGTTTTGACTTTCTCATTTTTCTTTCCTCCTAATTATTTCTTTTTACCTTTTGTTGGTGCCGCAGCTACTTGTCCTGGTTTAGGACGCTTAGTACCATATTTCGAACGACGTTGGTTACGACCAGCTACACCTGATGTATCTAATGNNGTTTTTTAGGGGTAGTGGTATATACACGTGTACATACACCTCTTCGCTGTGGACAGCTGTCCAACGCTGGAGACTTACTCTTGAACTCCAGTGCTACTCTACCTTTTCTAACTAATTGTTGAATGGTTGGCATTGTTTTTTGTTTTCTATTAAGTGTTTTAAAAACTTCACCCCTAATAAAGGGACTGCAAAGGTAGCAAGATACATTTTATAAATCAAGGGGTTAACTTAAAAATATTGCAGCAGGTTTCGCTACAACAGCCATGCTGAATCGCAGCAGGTTAAGAGGTAAGACACACCAGACGCAGACCACACAAACACCAAACCCACATGCCTGTGCGTTCGGTGTGCGTCTGGTGTGCGTTTGGTCTGGGTTNNGTCTGGGTTTGGTGTGCGTTTGACCCAAAGCCTGGCCGCTCGGAGGTGCCGGCTAGAATAAACTCAGCTGTCCGGTGTACTTGCTTACTTTTTGTTTTGGCTGTGCTTCACCGAAGTTAGACAGCGAGATGCCCAGCAGTCGGATTTTGTGTCCGGCAGGTTCTGTGCTCATCAACAAGCTTTTTGCCGTATCCACAATGGTCTTTATATCGCTTACCGGATGCGCATAGGATCTGTTTCTGGTAATTTGCTTGAAGTCGCTGTATTTAATCTTCAACGTAATGGTTCTGCCCGAAAGGTTCTTTTTCTTAAGCCGTTCATGCACAATTTCGGCCAGCTCTTCCAGCTTTAGTTCCATGTCTTCAATTTCGGTGAGGTCATACGAGAAAGTATCTTCAGCAGCCAGCGACTTGGTTTCCCGATGTGGTTGCACCGGACGGTTATCAATACCCCGCACAATGTTGTAGTAGAAGTGCCCGGTTTTGCCAAAACGGTAAACCAGGGTTTCTTCAGATAATTTCTTGAGATCGGCGCCGGTATGCAGCCCCATCTGTTTCATCTTTTCAGCAGTCACCTTACCTACCCCATGAAACTTCTCCACGGGAAGCTTTTCCATAAACGCCTCTATAGAGGATGGACCAATGAATTTAAGTCCATCGGGTTTATTGATGTCAGAAGCGATTTTGGCGACGAACTTGTTTATGGAAACACCTGCGGACGCAGTAAGTTGCAATTCTTCTTTAATCGCCTTTTTTATTTGTTCAGCAATCTCCAGTGCAGAGCCGATGCCGAGTTTATCTATCGTAACGTCAAGGTAAGCTTCGTCTAATGAAAGCGGTTCAATCAGGTCGGTATAGCGATGGAAGATCTCCCTGATTTTATTGGATACTTCTTTATAGGCATCGAACCGTGGACGAACAAATATGGCATGGGGACAAAGCTGCACGGCTTGCCGGGCGGGCATCGCGGAGTGGATACCATACTTGCGGGCTTCATAACTTGCTGTAGCGACAACACCTCTCCCCTGTGGTGATCCACCAACCACCAGCGGCTTACCCCGAAGTTCCGGGTTGTCGCGCTGCTCTACGGAAGCATAGAATGCGTCCATATCGACATGAATGATTTTTCGGATGGTGGCCATATGATTCGTTCTGATTACAGCAGGACAAAGTTACGGCCAAAAGCCAGAACTATACCTATCATTAGCGATTTCAAAGCAAGTAGCAATGCGGGACATTTACCCTTGCAAATAACTAAACCTACCATTATGAAAACGAAATTATTCATGCTGATCTTCCTGCTGGCAACAACATGTTTGTCCTGCTCAAAAGATGATGATGAGAAACCCGATGATCCGAAGACCACGGCGGAACTGATTAAAGGAACATGGACGCTGAACAGTGTACATTACGATTACTTCGACAGCTCCAATAACCTGCTTTATCGTGACCCGGAAGAAGATACCAAAGGCACCTGGACGTTCGATGGACAACTGGTTAACCTGACCTTTCAGGGTGAAGAAGGCTCCGGAACAAGCAACTATATCATCACAGAGGAAGGCGACGAACAATATTTAAACATCAATTCCTCTGAAATTCAACGTCTCCGAATATACAGCATCGATGAAAACTCGATGGTTTTGGGTGATGACTTTGGACCGGACACTTATATTCAGGATGCGGTAGAAAAACAGGCTGCTAACTCCAGCGTACGTGCAAATTTCAGCAGATAGCCCATGGGTTCATTTACAGTGTTTCTGTAACTGAACCACAAGTCAGCATGCTGTCGCCAAAGTATGGATTAATAATCTCTTTGCTTGTGCTTACCCAAGACGCACCCTTATCATTCAGCGCCATTGGGCAATGTGCCACATACAGATTCCCTTGATCCAACCCGGTCTCCTTTAACAATTTGATCAGGTCTTCATTGAGGCTTGCAAATGCAAGTCGTTGCGCTTTAACATCGCTCGTGCTGCTGATTGCTGCAGCGGCATGAGCGATAGCCGCAGCACCTTTAATCTCGCGCGCACCAGTTTCGACCGCCAGTGCAGCGGTCTTTGCTGTGTTGACATCTTCAACCACCAAGGCTTTGGTTAACACCTGATACTGCTGGTAAACCGCATCTAAATTGGGATCCTTTAGGGTAGCTGCAGGTGTCTGCACGCGGTGAGCATGCTGGTCCTGTCCTGCTGTAGTAGTCTTATTACTTTCATCGCTGCACGCGGTAGCCAGTATGAGGATAAAGCTTAATAGCGCAAAGTGATTTCTTATATTCATGATTCGTTCTTTTTGTTGTCGTACTTAGATTAACTTTTGTGAACTCCAGCCATCGGGTCCTTTCCTTTTTTAAGCACGTATTCGCTGTACAGCAGATACGCGCCAGAAATCACGACCTTATCGCCGGATTGAAGCCCAGAGGTAACCGCAATGCCATCGGCGCTTTCTGCGCCGGTTTCTACAATTCTCGGTTCAAAATATCCGGTCTTTGTTTCTAACCAAACATGTGCACCCTGCCCATTGCGGATAACGGCATTTTGTGGTAAGGTTAAGCGCTTACCGGTGCCGGTTTGCTCCACAAAGACTTTTGCCTGCAAGCCCGCTTGCCAGCGACCATCGGGGTTTGGCAGCGTTGCACGGATCTGCAGCAGCTGCGCTCCTGGTTGCAGTGCGGGATTGATAAAGGATACTTTCACCTGTTGAGGTTGATCTTCCCAGCCTGGCACCACGACCCGCAATGGCTGCCCTTCCTTGATGCGACCGAGTTCTGAAGCATAAACATCTGCCTCCACCCAAAGCGATTGATAGCCTTCCAAACGTAAAAGCGGACTACCTTCAGTAACATACTGACCCTCAGCAACGGAAAGTTCTGCAACCGTGCCACTTTCCGGCGCAAAAAAGGTAATATTCGGACTGGTTTTCCGACTATACTGCAAGGATTTGATCTGACCTTCCGACTGTCCGTACAGCTGGAGCTTCTGCCTTGCAGCACTGAAGATCTGTGAGAAGGTTTTATCATCCGGAAACTGTGCGGATTGTTCCATTGCCAGCAGGAACTCCTGTTGCAGCGTGGCCAGCTGCTCTGAGTAGATCTGATACAGTGGCTGCCCCTTTTTAATTTGTTCTCCGGTCTGGCGCACAAAAAGCTTATCCAGGCGACCCGCTACCCTACTGGAGATGAAGGATGTTTGCTCCGGATTGGCGACCAGTCGGCCGTTTAGTTGTTTTTCACTCGCTATACCATTATCTCCAATGGTCATTGTTTTTACATTGGCTAATGTTTTCTGCTGTTCATTAAGTAGCAGTCCGGCATCAACTGCACCTTTCTCAAAGCGCACCAGGTCCATACCACAAACGGGGCAGGTCCCCATTTCATGCTGGACCACCTGCGGGTGCATCGGACAGGTGTAGGTTTCTTTAACTGCGGCAGTAGCCGCATCGCTTATTTTTTCCTCACTACAGCTGAAAAGCACTGTTAATGGTAACAGCAACATTATCATCAGATATATTCTTTTCATGATCATTGTGTCTTTGCGGTCTTAATAAAACTTTCACTGTCGACCAGGTACTGTGCATTGGCGGCCAATTGCCATGATCCGATCTCATCAAGCACCTGAACTTCACCATTCTGGACCACCCCTGTCTTTACCCTTGTTGGGATAAACACCTTACCTTCTTTTTTGAATACGACAGTTTCATTGCCGAGCGATAAAACCGCAGCTTGAGGAAGCCAAAAGCCACCTTTTGCCAAAAAAGGAAACTTGCCGGTAACCAATTCCCCCGGTTTAAGGCCGCTTTGTTGCAGGTAAACCCTTGCCTGTACAAAGTTTTCACCCGCATTAAGCACCGGTTGAATCATACCTATGCGACCGGAAATGGATGCTGATGGATCCGCAACACGGTGGATAAGTACCTTCTCCTGCCTGTTGATTTTAGAGGCGACGTCCGGAGCGAGTGAAAATTCGGCCAGCAATTCACCGGTCCTGTAAATACTGAATACCTGCTGGCCAGCATTCAGGTATTGTCCTTCCCGGAGCAATACAGGTGTCGTTTGTTGAGCGACTCCACTGCCTTCTGTAGGCATACCTGCAGCTGCCGTAGCGCCCATACCAGACATCGCTCCACTTGCATCCGGCGCCGCCGTAGCCCGCGTACTTCCAGCATCCGGCAAAGCAGCACCTTTCTCCAGAATGTAACCCGTAGCATTGCTGTATACCGGGATCCGGTAAGACACCTGCCCGCTGCGCAAAACGCGTTCGATCTGCGCCATTTCCATCCCCAGCAGCTGCAACCTGCGTTTTGCTGGTTCCAGCATACCTGCTTCATTACCATGTTGCTGTATCAGCAGCAGTTCCCGTTGGGCAGCAGCAAGATCTGGTGAATAGATCTCCATAATCAGCTGTCCCTTTTTAACCGGCTGGTAATTGTATTTGATGTACAGCTTTTCGATCCGGCCAGCCACACGGCTCGCAAGTGCAAGCTGGTTGCGGGTATCATAGCTGATGCGGCCCTGCACTTCCCGTACATACAACCTGGATCCTGGTTTCGCCTGGATCAGTGCCGCACCTGCAAGCACCTGCTCATTGGCGGGCTTGATGATGGCCGCAAGAGCAGAATCGGCCGGCATAGGCGCCGGTTCTGCGGCATGCTGGTTGACCTTCCGTTTGCATCCGGAAACCGCCACAGCAAACAGGAACACCAACATCAGCCTAGCGATATAATTCCTTCTCATAATCAACAATCATTTGATATAATTTCATTTTTTCATCCAGCACATTGCTTTGCATCATCGTAAGGGCTTCCCAGCTGTTGATCACAGCCATAATCTCCAGCTTGTTCTCCTGATAGTTCACAAAATCCGCTTCCAGCGTTTTTCTTAAAGATGGGATGATCTTGCTTTCCATCGCCTCAATCCGTTTCTGCATGGATTCTATCTCGTATTGCATTCCGGTTAGCATACCCTGACTTTCCTGCAACATGCCTGTCCGTTCTTTCTCCATGGCTTGTATTTCATAGTTCATGGCTTTTACTTCCGACTTATACATTTTTGACGACCAGGGTGCAACCGGAATACTCACCATACCCATTACACTATACTGCTTCGGCATCATACTACTCAGAGGCGACATATGATCTATTCGCAATTTGAAGTCTGGTTTGGACTGACTTTTCATCGCTTTGACGCCGAGCTGCATCGAGCGAATGTTCTGTTCCATTTGTGCAATATCTTTCCGCTGCCCCGCAAGCAATACGGTGTCGAGCCTTGTTTCGGGTTTAAACGGCGGGAGTATGGTGCTGTCAATTGCCAGTGGCTGTGAAGCTGGCAAGTTCATCAGGATGTTCAGCCAGGCTTTTGCCTTGGCGATCTCCCCTTGCTGCATGCGGATCATGTTCTGNNCAATTGCGACTGGTTATAGGGGTACCTGATCTCTTCGATCTTCTTCATCATCTGCATGATCTTCTCGTTTTCCTGCAGCACCTTAATGCGTTGCGTGGCGATGATCCAGCCGTAGTAAAGGCTTTTAGCACGAGCTTTCAAGGTATTGGATGCAATGGCGCGTCCTGCTAATTCGACGGCCGCTTTTGAGCCTTCATATTGCTTTTGTGCCCTGAGTTTTGAAGGATTGGGAATATCCTGCTCCAGTTGCAGCATCAAAGCGCCTTTATCGCCGTCGTCCATCACCTGCTGTCCGGGATAAGGTGTCATAAAAGTTCCAACCCCCATCATGGGTGCCATCCAGGCACTACCTGCTTCCGCTCGATGTTTGTAGCTTTCCGCCTTTAAAGCATAGGTCTGCAACATCGGATTGTTTTCATCAATTCGCTTCAGAATGGTATCCAGGG
>DDAD01000001.1 GCA_002333205.1 Pedobacter sp. UBA2067 | reverse complement strand
AACAAATGCTGCAGAATGGTGGTTACCCTTACTTCCTGAAACAACGGATCTGCGGCGGCCGGGGGCACTTATCCAACCGTCAGGCACTGGAACTCTTTAATACGCACAGGGCACCACACCTCAGCCACCTGCTGCTATCCCACCTCAGCAAAGACAATAACAATCCTGAACTCGTGAAATCGCTTTTTGATGGTCATGCTAAAGGCACGGAAATTATTGTGGCTTCCCGTCACGAAGAGACAGCCGTGTTTGTTGTTTCCGCAAAGTCTCCCGCATGGAAAGAAAACGCGCCGCAAGGCTATTCAAATCCTCAGCTTCAACTTGCTTTAGGGGTATAATCAACTGACTAGCCATACTATCAACATCTCCCCCAGGATCTTTATAGGTCTGCACAATTACGTCGTCTTCTGCAGTCCGCAGGTAAAGCAAGCCCCTGCTGGTTGTACCGAAAAAATCACTATCCTTATATCGCAGGAAATTGAATGCATAATACTCGATTTTTCCGTTTTGAAAGTACCTTTTGTATCTGCAGAATCCGCTGTTGGTTACACTTAGTTCGTAACGCTTGATTTGCTTGAAAGAGAAATCCTCATCGTAATGCGCAAGAAGCTTATTTTCAAGAAAAAGTGAATCTTCCTCAAGCGGATCAACAATCAAAAATGCGGAAATGATGAAAAAAGTGGCAGCTACATAAAAAAAACACCACATTTTCATGAATTGTGTAAACTTTTTCATCATAACGCTTATTAATGATTGTAATTTAAATAAAATACTAAATTTGCGTTATGAGTTTTTCTCCACAATCTAGAGTTTGGGTTTATCAAAGTAACCGCGAATTCACTACTTCAGAAGTAGCAGAAATTCAAGAAAAGCTGGACGCATTTACTGCACAGTGGCAAGCACACGGGCATCAGTTAAAAGCAAAGGCAGAAATCATTCATAACTTTTTCATCGTGATCACTGTTGATGAAACAGCATCTAATGTAACCGGATGTTCGATCGATGCATCTGTCCGGGTGCTGAAGGAAATTGAAGAAAAGTATAATCTTGATCTGTTTAACAGGTTTAACATGGCCTATATAGCTGATGGGAAAGTCGTTACACTGAACAAGGAAGACTTTGAAACACTTGTCAGCATCAAAAAGATTACGCCAGACACCATCGTATTTAACAATATGGTACAAACACTTGAAGAATTTGAAACCAAGTGGCAGGTACCTTTTGAGCAAAGCTGGCACAATACCGTGTTCTCACACTTGTTCTAAATCGCAGATTCTAAAATCTTGAATAACCATGCTAACAAAAAGGGGCCAATTGGCCCCTTTTTGTTATAGTCAAACCCCTAGAAAAGGTTATTTATAGATATCCACGGTGATCTTACCATCTTCGGTAACCGTTCCACGGTACATACCAGCCGTATTGAATTCCATTGCAACCTGCCCGTTTTTGTCCAGAGCGATCAGACCACCATCCCCACCAAGTTTTCCCATTTTAGCAATCACTCGCTTGGAGGCTTCCTGAACTGACAGGTTCTGGTACTCCATCATTGCAGAAAGGTCATGTGCAAGCACGGTGCGGATGTAGAACTCGCCCCAACCAGTTCCGGAAATACCGGCGGTCGCGTTATTCGCGTAGGTTCCGGCACCAATAATCGGTGCGTCGCCAATACGATTGAATCTTTTATTGGTCATACCGCCAGTAGATGTGCCTGCAGCCAGGTTGCCAGCTTTATCAAGCGCGACAGCACCCACAGTACTAAATTTGAAATCCGGGTTCAAAGTTCCTAACCTTTGTGCCTTTTTATCATGATCCAGCACGGTCTTCATAGAATCCTGCTTTAAGGCCTGCTGCAATCCTTTCCAACGCTCTTCTGTGTAGAAGTAAGATGGATCAACTAGGGTAAGCCCAGCCTGCTTGGCAAAGTTCTCCGCCCCTTTCCCTGCCATCATCACATGCTCCGACTTTTCCATCACGGCTCTAGCGGCACTAATCGGATTGCGAATCACAGTTACACCCGCAATTGCACCGGCTTTCAGGCTTTTTCCGTCCATAATGGCTGCATCCAGTTCGTTCTTACCCTCATGGGTAAATACTGCGCCTTTGCCGGCATTAAATAAGGGAGAATCTTCCAATACATGGATGGCGACTTCAACCGCATCAAGGCTCGATTTACCGCTCTTTAAAGCATCATACCCTGTTTGTAGGGCCTTTGTCATGGTTTCACGGTAAGCGACCTCCTTTTCCGGTGTCATGTTTTTCTTCAGGATGGTACCAGCGCCACCATGCATCACCAGTACATACNNCGACAGACAACAGCAGGATCAAAGTCAATTTCTTCAGGTTCATCATTCAGGGAGATTTCAGATCAGGGTATTTGTTTATATTCCAGTGGTAATCTACGCATATTTCGCAAAATCAGTTGCTGTTTATGCCTAATGTAACGGGTTGGTTTCAAAGGTGTCCATCGTAGTGGATTGGGAAAACAAGCGGCGATCATGGCAGCCTGTGAGCGGGTGAGTTTACTGCTGGACTTATTGTAGTAGGCTTGGGCAGCTGCTTCAGTACCATAGATACCATCTCCCATTTCAATCACGTTCAAATAAACCTCCAGGATCCGCTCTTTGCTCCACAAAATTTCAATCAGCAAAGTGAAGTAAGCTTCGAATCCTTTCCGCAGCCAGGAACGCCCCGGCCAGAGAAACACATTTTTTGCCGTTTGCTGGGTAATGGTACTCCCACCCTTTATCGACTTACCATGTTCATTACTTTTAAAAGCATTGCTGATGGCTTTCACATCAAATCCCATGTGCTTCAAAAACTTTTGATCTTCGGCACACACCGCAGCGAGCTTCATGTTCTTTGAGATCTGATCGAAATCTACCCACTCCTTCTCCAGCTTAAAAGATTGACCCTCAGACTTTCTTTCGATATTCCTGGTGATCATCAGTAATGTGATCGGGGGATTGATAAAGCGGTAGGCCAGCACCCAGAGAAACGAAACCAGTATAAACCAGATTAAGATCCTTGATATTATCGCTGATATTTTATGTAATATTCTGTTGCCGGGTTTGCTTTTAGACATTCGTTTCTTCGCCATCTGTTCAAAGGTATATAAAAACATTTTCCGCCAAAATTGTTTACTTTTATCGCCAGCAAATTACACACATCATTCGCTCAAAATGAAATTCAAAGCATCAAGACTCTCAGAGGGTAACAAGGTATTCCCAGCAGAGATCAATTTAGAAGAAAACAACATTGAAATTAAGATTCCAGGGCTTTTCCGTGGAGATTCTAAATATTTAAACTACCAGGACATCACCTCCATCGAAGTCGATAGCCCAATGATTGGTTTCTGTACCTTAAGGCTGTTCTTAAACGGGAACAAAGTTGAAGTTAAAGGTTTCAGCAAAAGCGATGTTAAAGAGATCCGCAGGATCATCGACGAAAAAAGAAGTGCATTAAGAAGGTAACCCGATCGGGTACCTTCTTCAAAAATTCCATTACCTCCCCAAGCAATAGTAGATTATGAATTAATTGCAGTACCCGCGGTTTCCACTACCTTGGGACGGCAAACTCCAGGAATTTTTTATTAACCTCCGTGTCAGACAAATTACTGCCCGCGTTAATCAGGACCTTATATCTAAAGACCACAGATTGCCCCGCCTTTAGCTTATAGTTGAGGGTTTCCTTGCCTTTGCTAAATTCCTTCTGCCCAAGCGGATTGGCAGCAAATAAGCCATAACCGCGTGCGTGCCAGTAAGTAGGATAGCCTACATTTTTTGGGTTATCAAGAATAACAAGAGATACTCTTTCATCTCCAATCTGACCATTCAGATTAACCCATTTGCCACGGGTTGACCAGACATTATCGCCCTCGAAGCCTTCGCTACTCCGGTATTTTCCAGTTACGCCCGCATTGTTCAACTTGGCCACGTCGGTTGGAATACCATTCGCATCTGTGAATTTCTGTGGTTCAGTTGATGGATGTTCTAGTTCACGGGCTAAACGAATACCCAACAAGCCTTCTTTGTTATCCGAAAAGGTGACATCTTCCTTTAAACTGGTCAGCTTTGTAATCAATTCGATGGCAAGTTGTTCGCCTTCTTTAGTGAATATGTATTTCGTGTCTTGTTTTAGCAGGTTAGCCCCATCTGGCTTCTGCCAGTTCATTGTCACCTCTAATTCTGCCTTTTTATCATCAGCAATCATGTTCTTTACAGCCACATGCTTGATGGTGCCAAATCCACTCTTCTGCTCCGCGGGAATAGCTGTTGAATTATTCCAAAAGTCGAGACCATTAACGTTTCCATAGTTGAACCACAGTCCTACATGGTGTGGATGATCAACACGCTCCCCGGGCCGCGGATCCATCGGCCAGCCCCGGGTAACTATTGTGCCATTTGCCGTCCGCAAAGGATACAAAACCGGTTTCATTAATTCATCGGGGTATATATACGAGGTAAAAGGTTTACCATCAACAGTAATGTCAACCCGTTTTTGATCATAATTTGCTGTNNCTTCTCTTTTCTAAACCCACTAAAGGTTATTCCCGTAACCAGCACAGCGCTGCTTACCAATAATAATGCGCCGATACTTCTGATCATGATATATGCTTTATGGAATTTAACTATCCAGCTACAACTTCTTGTTTCGCATCATCGAAGGTTACCCTTTTGCCAGTTTCCATGGCTGTTCTGGCCATGATGTTTGCAACGGAGTGGTTATATCCTGCTTCCACAGAGGCGTTTGGCGTCTTTCTGCTCAGGACACATTCCATCCAGTTACGCATATGCAGGGAAGTCATCGGGTCGCCACCAGTATTGGCCGACGTTTCTATCTTTGCTGCATCGGTTAGCGTAAAAGGAGTTAATAGGTTTGCTTTCATGCCCATCTGTGCTGCATCCTTCTCCGCTAATCCACCCTCAGCGGTAACTTCATTGGTATCAAGATTTAGCATACCTCCGTTTGAGTAGTATAATTCTTTAACCCCACCTGCGGAGTTTGTAAATCGCGAAGAATATAGCACCTGAAAGCCTTTAGTCATATCGTCGGCCGGACCGTAATCCATAACTGCCGTCACCGTGTCTGGATTTTGACGGCCATCATTCCATTTATAGATTCCACCATTTGCAGCCACGCTTCTAGGGTGCTTAAAACCCGAGAACCAATGCACGGTGTCAATTTGATGTGCCATCCATTGTCCCCAAATACCGGAAGAATAAGGCCAGAAAAGACGGAATTCCAAATACTTACGTGGATCCCATGCAACTTTAGGACGGTTCATCAGAAAACGATCCCAGTCGGTATCTTCCTGGCGAATCTCACTTACCAATTTCGGCAAGCGCCATCGGCCGGGCTGATTTACATTCCATGTCATTTCAACCATGTTGATGTCGCCGAATTTGCCAGACCGTATATATTCATTGGCAGCGATATAGTTGGGGGCACTCCTGCGCTGCGACCCTACCTGTAAAACTTTACCGGTTTCCTGAACCGCTTTTAACAGAATTTTAGCATCTTCCATCGTCTCGGCCATTGGTTTTTCCGTATAGACGTCCTTTCCATTTCTAACCGCTTCAGCCGACATCAAGGCATGCTGAAAGTCCGCCGTGCTGATAATTACTGCATCTATTCCCTTTGCAGCATGTAGCTCCTCATTATTTCGATACTGCTTTATCTTATTGCCAGTCTTGCTTTTTACGAAAGCTTCCGCTTCATCCCGACGTCTGTTCCAAATGTCAGAGACACCCACAAACTCAAATTTAAGTTCCTTCGCATGATTCATGAAAGCAGGAAATAGCGAGCTTTTGAAACGATCCGAAAACCCGATGATACCTACCTGAACCCGATCATTGGCACCCAATATCCGACTATAGCTCTTTGCATTTACCCCCATAGCTGATAAGCCCGCCATCCCGGTGAGCAAAGATGCCTTCTTGATAAATGCTCTTCTTGATGTTTCTGCACTTTTTTCCATAATTCAACTGCAATAGTTATAATTAAATTGTGTTTTGATGATACCCTGAAGTTTCCCTTCTAAAAACCAATATAAAGAATAAAAGACCGCCGTAAATGAAGATCAATCAAAAAATTTGTGCAATCGCTTCCGGCAACCAGGGTTTTACCAGCCAATAGGGTTTAGTCGAAAAAAGGTTAGACTGTCAAATTACAGTCTAACCCGCATAACACTTACCGAATATGGATTCATGGAAAGATTAATGGTTTTGTTTCTGATCGCTACCTGACTAACTACTGGAGCAATCGCATCTGGCTTTTCAAAAGAATTCACCATATCCAGGTCCTCACTACTAAGAACCGTAAGCGTTCCTTTACCATTAACTTTTCCCACTCCATCAATCCTGAAAGTACCATCCTGCTTTTTGTCAGATGAATTGACAACTTTTAGGATCAGTTCTTTAGTCGCTCTATCAATGGTAGCCGAAGCATAATACCCATCTTGTCCACTAACCGCTTTATTGTCAGACAACACCGGAATAACATCAGTTCCCCTATTGGTAGAGAATAGTTTCTGAACATGGTAATTCGCGGTACCGTATGAACGAAGGTTATCTACCCAGATCAAATCCGGTGTCCATTGCCAGCCCTCCGCATGTGCGAACAGGGGTGCATATGACGCCATTTCAACCACATCAGCATTACGCTCCAGTCCAGTCATAAATGCCGCCTCCGCCATTGCACACAACCAATTATTCTTATTCTCCGGGCTAGCCGTATTTACACTTTGCGCAGCATACTCGCCCGCGAAGATCTTAGGACCTTTCCGGTCGTAATCATCATAACGACTAGCATTTTCCAGAAACCACTTGGGGTTCCGGTAATAATGCTCATCAATAATATCCGCGTTTGTTGATCGCAGACTTTTATCCAAAAAGTCGAAACGCTCTCCTACCGGATCTGTACCCGAGCTGTTAACAATCCTCATGTCCGGATATTTCTCTTTTATTGCCTTTGTGAACAAAGCCAGACGCTCCAGATATTGAATGCCCCAGTTTTCGTTCCCAATGCCAATCATGGTCATGTTAAAAGGTTCCGGATGCCCCATTTCTGCACGTTTCCTACCCCATTCGGAACTCGCTGGCCCATTGGCAAATTCTATAAGATCCAATGCATCCTGAATGTAAGGGCCTAGAAGTTCAAGTGGAACCACCTCTGCAGTATTAAATTGACAAGCCATACCTGCATTCAATATCGGCAGTGGTGCTGCGCCAATGTCCTCGCAAAGCTGAAAATATTCATAGAAGCCTAATCCGAAGGACTGAAAATAATCCGGTGTTGGTCTGTGTTTAAACTCCGTGTTCCATCGGTTTATAACCATTTGGCGGTTCTCAACCGGTCCAATCGTTTTCTTCCATTGGAAACGCTCATCAAGAGTCCTGCCCTCAACAATACATCCACCAGGAAAGCGAAGGAATCCAGGTTTCATATCAGCAAGGAGTTTAACCATATCACTGCGCAAGCCGTTTTCTCTTTTTTTCCAGGTATCCTGAGGGAAAAGCGAAATCATATCCAGATCAATAACGCCCTTATCCTTCAGCAGCACGTCTAGCCTTGCTTTATCTACTGTTGCAGAAGAAGTAAGACGCACCGTGTATTTCTTCCATTTCTGACTGTCCGGCGTTATGGTTCCGGATCCGATAACCGCACCTTTTTCGCCAATCAGCTCAATGACTAAACTTGCGGGGCTTCCTTGATGCTGGCGGGCCAGCACGGAAAAATCATATTGCATGTCTTTCCTGATGCCCATACCCCTGAATCCAACATTCGACAGACCATAGCGTCCCTTAGTCGATTCCAGTTTAATATACCTTCTGTTGGCGTTGTTTGTATTTCCCCGGTTTAAGATCAGGTAATTACCTTCAGCTTGATGATCCTTTCTTTCTTTCCAGCCCATCATAGGCACATCCAGCTCAAAGGACCTGTTCAGGACAAGCTCAGCATAAAGTCCTCCATCAGCCCCCAGATTGATATCCTCAAAAAAGAGCCCCCACATCGAAGGGGAAACTTTGGCTTTTACCTCGTTCGTTTTGATGACAAAAACCTTCGGATCCTGGGCGACCACCTTTTCATTCATTGAAAAAAATAAAAGCGCCGAAGCTGCGAATATTTTTATTTCCTTTTTCATTTTCAATAACATCAACTATTTCAATTCCAGTTCAACAACCGACAATGGAGGTAATTCCGCGATCAATTGGTTTCCACTTTTCTTTGCACCCTTGAAGTCTTTCGCTGTGATTTTATTCGGGTTATCAAAAGAATTATAGTCATTAAACTTACCGGAAGTTACAATACGCCCGGTTACTTTGGACCATTTTAAGCCATTTAATGAGGTACTCACGCTGATTTTCTTTTTAGCATCAACATTTACCAGTGTGATATGAACTACGCCTGTGGAGTCGATTGATGCAGATGCGTTAATTGCCGCTACTTTTTCATTTCCTACAGTGTAGCTCGGACTTGAGAATTTCAATGGAATATGTTTTGCATCCATGTGCACCTTGTACAGATCAAAAACGTGATAAGTAGGTGTAAGTAGCATTTTTTCTTTTTCTGTTAAGATCAAAGCTTGCAATACGTTTACAGTTTGCGCTAATGAGGCAACCCTTACCCTGTCACTGTGGTTATTGAAAATGTTAAGCGTAGAACCTGCGATCACAGCATCGCGCATGGTATTTTGCTGATATAAAAATCCAGGATTGGTACCAGCAATGACATCGGTCCAAATACCCCATTCATCAACAACCAATGCTACTTTCTTCTTTGGATCATATTTATCCATAATCGCCGAATGTGACCGTACTAAACTATCCATAGCCAGTCCATTTTTAAGGGTACTGAAATACTGTGCTTCGTCAAACTCGGTTGAAGATCCCTTTTTTGCCCAGTTTCCGGTAGGAACGGTATAATAATGAAGAGACAGCCCCCACATCTCCCCTAGCGGTATCTTTTTCATTAGTACTTCTGTCCAGTTGGTGTCCCAGGAATTTGCACCACCAGCGATTTTCTTTAAAGGTGCACCAGGATAATTACGAGCATAGGTTGCATACCGTCTATATTGATCTGCATAAAATTCAGCTGTCATATTTCCACCACAACCCCAGTTCTCATTTCCAACACCCCAGAAGCTCACTTTCCAAGGCTCCGCTTTACCATTTTCTTTTCGAAGGTTAGCTAAAGGACTCACGCCATCAAAATTCAGGTATTCAACCCATTTGGCCATTTCCTCAACGGTACCACTACCAACGTTACCCGCGATATAAGGCTCTGCATTGAGCAGATCGCACAACTCTAGAAATTCATGTGTACCGAAGCTGTTGTCTTCCACTACGCCACCCCAGTTGGTATTAACCATCTTAGGGCGTTGCTCACGCGGACCAATGCCATCTCTCCAATGATACTCATCTGCAAAACAGCCTCCAGGCCATCTCAAATTCGGAATTTTAATATGTTTTAAAGCATCTACAATATCTAAACGTATACGATCTTTCTTCGGCACATTCAAAGCAGGATCAACCCAGAAGCCATCATAAATACATCGTCCCAAATGTTCAGCGAAGTGACCATAGATGTGTTTACTAATCACGTTTTTAGCGTCGTTTGTATTCAGATCAATAGAAACCGCATTTTGTGCCTTCAAACCAAGGCTTGCAGAAAAATAAAAAACGAGCGCTACAAGGGTAATTTTTTTCATGTAAAAGGGTTTAGGTTGGGTGATTAATTTAGTGTTTGTTTATCTGGTAGTAAACCTCATTCCATTTCAATTCATTTTTGAACTGATTCAGGTTTGTATTGTGGTCAATGCCTACATACTCGATTCCTGCCATTCCAGCAAAATCGGTAAGGTGTTCCGCCGTTAAATTCTGACTGTAACAGGTATGGTGCGCACCACCAGCATAAATCCAGGCTGCACATCCGGTTTTCATATCGGGCTGTGGTTTCCAAAGCACACGTGCCACCGGTAATTTCGGTAATTCTTCATGCGCATCAACGCCATCTACCACGTTTACCAGCAAACGGAACCGGTTTCCCATATCAACGATCGATGCATTTAAAGCAGGTCCATTTGCAGCATCGAAGATCAATCTTACCGGATCTGCTTTACCGCCAATTCCCAGCGGATGTATTTCGCATCTAACGGGTCCCTTCGCAAGTCCCGCATCTACTTCCAGCATGTGCGATCCTAGCACAAATGAATTGTTCGGGCTGAAGTTGTACGTGTAATCCTCCATAAATGCATTCGTTCCTTCAAGCCCGCTGCCCATAACCTTCATGGTTCTTACCAGTACCGCAGTTTTCCAGTCCCCCTCTCCTGCAAACCCATACCCCTCATTCATTAACCGCTGAACCGCGATACCCGGAAGTTGAGCCATCCCATGCAGATCTTCAAACGTATCAGAAAAGCCTTTGAAGTTGCCTTGCTCCAGAAAATTCCTGAGGCCAATTTCTATTTTTGCAGCTTCCCTCAAAGAAGCATGTTGACTGCCACCTTTCCTCAGGGTCTCTGCAAGTATATAGCTGTCTGCGTATTCCTGGGTTAATCTTTCTATTTCAGCATCCGATGTTTGATTAATGACTGCAACCAGATCTCCTATGCCATAGGTATTGCAAGAAAACCCGAATTTAATCTCCGCCTCAACTTTATCGCCTTCGGTTACCGCTACATTACGCATATTGTCGCCAAAGCGCGCATATTTTGCGCCTTGCATATCGTACCATCCGGCAGCAGCCCGTAACCAGGTATCTATGCTTTCAACAACCTGTGGATCCTCCCAGTGTCCGGCAACGACCTTCCGGTTGATCCGCATTCTCGACATAATAAACCCGAATTCACGATCTCCGTGAGCGCTTTGGTTCAAGTTCATGAAATCCATATCCATGGTGCTCCATGGTATATCCCGGTTAAATTGCGTATGTAGATGGAGTAAAGGTTTCTGCAATATTTTAAGACCAGCTATCCACATTTTGGCAGGCGAAAACGTATGCATCCAGGCAATAATTCCAATACAATTTTCCGTATTATTCGCCTGCTGGCAAATGGCGTATATCTCCTCATGCGTCTTCACAGTAGGCTTGAAAATAATTCTAACTGGAATTTGAGCAGAATCATTTAAAGCCCCCGCTATGTGCTGTGAATGCGCTGCAACAGCTCTTAAGGTTTCTTCTCCGTACAAATGCTGACTCCCGATAATGAACCAGGCTTCATAATGGTTTAAACTGTTTATCATTGTTTTCATTTTTATTGTCCATAATACGAATCAACTCCGTGCTTCCTGTCGAAATGTTTTTTGATGAGCGCATCTTTCATCGGGCGCACCGCTGGGTTAATTTGCTCCGTAAGGAAAGCCATTTTAGCGATCTCCTCCACAACAGCACTATTGTAAACCGCTTTTTCGGCATTTTTCCCCCAGGTAAATGGTGCATGGTTTCCAACCAGAATCATTTCAACTTCAGTATAGCTTAATCCCTGTGCTTTCAGGTGATCAATGATTTGAAATCCGGTTTCATATTCATAATTACCACTGATTTTATCATCACTCATCGGGGCTGCACAAGGGATTGAGGCAGTTGTATGATCCGCATGTGTGGTTCCATAAATCGGGATCGGCTTTAAGGATTGTGCCCAAGCCGTTCCGTAAGTGGAGTGCGTATGAACAATCCCGCCAATATCTGCCCAATGTTTGTACAACACCGCATGTGTTTGGGTGTCTGAGGAAGGTCGTAGATCTCCTTCTATGGTAGTTCCATCAAAATCTACGATGACCATCTTTTCAGGCGACAGGTCTTCATATGGCACACCGCTGGGCTTAATGGCGAAGACCCCGTTTATGCGGTCCGCGGCACTTGCATTTCCAAACGTAAACAGTACCAGCCCCAACTTCGGGAGCAGCATATTAGCCTTGTAAGCCTCTTCTCTGATGTCCTGATATTTATTCATAAGGGGAGTTTTTTTCTATGAAATTACCCAGTGATTTGTATTTCGGATAGCGCGATGCATAGTAGCTTACATTTTCTTCAATCGGGTAGTAAGTGGTATCAAAGCCACCCCCCATCTGCCGCATGGCTGCTTCAACATTGGGATGAATCTCTGCAGCTACGGCAGCGAACATTGCGGCACCTAAGGCACATGTATGGCTGAACTGATGAATGCGAATAGGCATATTTAGGACATCAGCCATCATTTGCATGATGTATGGCGACTTTTTGGCTACACCGCCAATCCCAATGATTCCTTTGACAGGAATACCTTCAGCAATAAAACGATCAACAATATTCTTAGCACCGAAACACGTTGCTTCAGCAAGCGTCCGGAATATCCTGGGTGCGTCAGTTGCAAGATCCAGATTGTAAATGGCAGCTTTCAATGCCTGATTAGCATCGGGAGTTCTTCTTCCATTAAACCAGTCAATGGCGACTTCATCATCCTCAGTTTTTGGTAATAGGTCTGCCTGTCTACTCAATTCAGGGATAATGGCATCCATCATTTCCTCCTCAAGTGCCTTCGCCGTTTCAGCATCAATTACCGAAGAAGTTTGTAAGAGATTCTTCAGGGGCCATCCCAATATGTTTTTAAACCAGGCATAGGTATCTCCAAAGGCAGATTGTCCAGCCTCAAGACCAACCATCCCGGGAATTACCGACCCGTTAACCTGTCCGCAGATGCCCTTAATGAGTCTGCCTTCCATATCTGTACTTGGTGTGATCAGAATATCACAGGTGGATGTCCCCATNNACCTACGGCACCCATGTGTGCATCAAAAGCACCAACGCCTACTACGACAGCTGTACTTAAACCCAGTCTGTCCGCCCATTCCTGACTCAGCGAGCCAGCCGCAACATCGGAGGTGTAGGTTTCCTTGAACAAGCGCGAGGTAAAGCCATCCAAAAGCGGGTCGAGTGATGCGAAGAAGTCATTAGGTGGTAATCCGTCAAATGCTTCGGCCCATAAAGCTTTATGTCCTGCCGCACAACGGCTTCTTTTCATCTCTTTAACGTCAGTCCCTCCGGTAAGCATAAAAGGAATCCAATCGCAATGTTCTACCCAAGAGTAACACGCCGCCCTAACCTGCTCATCCATGCGAAGTGTTCTCAGCAATTTTGCCCAAAACCATTCCGAAGAATAAATGCCTCCGCAATATTTAAGGTAGTTGACCTCAAACTTACCAGCATGGTCATTGATTTCTGCGGCTTCTGCTATTGCGGTATGATCTTTCCAAAGCACGAACATCGCGTGTGGGTTCGTTGCAAACTCCGGAAGCAATGCGAGCGGCAGACCGCTTTCGTTTACCGCTACAGGCGTGGATCCCGTGGTATCAATCGATATTGCTTTAACTGAATCAGCTTCAAAACCGCTGCCGGCGGCTTTCATGCAATTCTTGATGGTCGTTTCCAGACCTTCGATATAGTCTAGCGGATGTTGCCGGAATAGGTTTGTGTCGGGATCACAAAAAAGCCCTTTCTGCCACCTTGGATAATAGAATACGGATGAAGCAATCTCTTCTCCATTGGAAGCATTTACAAGGACGGAGCGGACGGAGTCTGATCCGTAATCTACCCCAATAACGTACTGATCTGTTTTCATAAAGGATAAACGTCTAATTAACGTTTATTTTCTTGTTAAATGAAATTATTTAACACTTATCATCCTTTATTTCAACTGATCAGGGTTTCCGCNNCGCATTTGGAACAAGACTAAGAAATGTCTGGAACTTTGCCTTATACTTCTTCTTATCCAGCTTGAAGTAAAATGCACCTTTTTTAGAGTTGGATTTATCCTTCTCTTCGAGCTTAATCAAGAGCCCTGTAGCGGTAAGCTTCCTAATAAAGTTTCTATTGTCTATTTGCGTGTTGTACACGCCTTCGTACAGGCTTTGTAATTGAGGAATGGTAAACTTTTTTGGCAGCAGTTCGAACAAGATGGGGTGATGGGCTGCCTTATACCTTATCTTCTGCTTGGCGATTTCAACCATTTCATTGTGATCAAAAATCAGGGTAGGCATTTCGGTAGTTAAAAACCATTCTGCGTGATAGTTCTCGTGCAGCTTTGTCTCGTATTTAAGGATATCTATTAACGCGAAATACGCCACAGAGATCGTACGCTCAGGATCCCGGTCTGGATGACCAAATGCATGTAATTGTTCCAGATACACGCCCTTCAAACCGGTTAGCTGAAAAAGGATCTTGTTTGCTGCTTCATCCAGACCTTCGTCACTTTCTATGAAACCGCCCATAAGGCTCCACTTACCTTCTTCCGGTTGAAATCCCCGCTTAATAAGCAGGATTTTAAGATGCTCTCCATCAAAACCAAAAACAATGCAGTCCACCGCAACCAGCATTCTGGCTTTTTTTCTGTGTTCAATCATTAGACATAAATATACTGGAAAATAGGAAGCTTGAATAAGCATTTCCTATCCAGTTCAACAATTTGCCCTTAAACAAAAAAAGCGTCCCGGAATCCGGAACGCTTTTTTTATACGTTGTAATAAAAGATTACTCAGCTACTACTGCGAAAGGAACTTTAACTTTCACTTCTTTGTGTAAGTTTAAGTTAGCAACATAGTCACCAACAAATTTAGGTTCAGTTTCGAAAGTAATACGGCGACGGTCAACATCAAAACCTTGTTGTTTCAATGCGTCAGCAATCATAATGGTGTTAACTGCACCAAAGATTTTACCAGACTCACCAGCTTTAGCACCGATAGACAATTTAACATCAGTTAAACGTGTAGCGATCTCTTCAGCATCTTTCTTAATTTTATCTTGTTTGAAAGCAGCTTGTTTCAAGTTTTCAGCCAATACTTTTTTCGCAGAAGGTGTAGCCAATTGAGCAAATCCTTGAGGAATTAAGTAGTTACGACCAAAACCTGGCTTTACATTCACGATATCATCTTTCTCCCCTAGGGATTTGATATCTTGTTTTAAAATAATTTCCATGTTCAGCGCTTATTTTAATTGGTCAGCAACGAAAGGTAACAAACCAATGTGACGAGAACGTTTTACCGCCTGAGCCACTTTGCGTTGGAATTTCAATGAAGTACCGGTTAAACGGCGAGGTAAAATTTTACCTTGGTCATTGATGAATTTCAACAAGAAGTTTGCGTCTTTGTAATCAATATATTTAATACCATTCTTTTTGAAACGGCAATATTTCTTTCTGTTATCGTCCACTTTAGGAGCGGTAACATACTGTATTTTTTGATCTTTTGCCATTATACTGCAGCCTCCGTTTTAGGTTTTTTGTTAAAAGCACCACTGCGTTTCTTCTCGTTGTATGCAACCGCATGACGGTCTAATCTAACGGTTAAGAAACGTAGAACACGCTCATCGCGCTTTAGTTCTAATTCCAATTTGTTAATTAATTCACCTGACGCTTTGTACTCAGTTAGGTGGAAATGTCCGCTTGCTTTTTTTGCAATCGGATACGCTAATTTTCTCAAACCCCAACTATCCTCCTGGATAATTTCGGCTCCGCTGTCAGCGATGATTTTGCTAAATTTCGCAATTGCTTCTTTAGCTACTTCTTCTGACAACAACGGGGTTAGAACGATAACAGTTTCGTACTGATTCATTGTTATTTAATTATTTAGTTTATCCCGCATCGACTACGGGGATGCAAACTTAAGAATAATATTCTTTTAATCAAACTGTCAGACTGCATTTATGTACATGATAATCACCTCATTGCTCAAAAATTAGCGCTTCCCTAATTTAACCCGTAGTTTTGCAGCATAATCAGGCTTATGGAATACAGCAATAAAAGAAAAATCGTCGCACTTAAGCAGAAAGCAACACATACCCTCAGCTTTAACCCCTTCGTTTTCAGCCGCATGTTCTGGCTCTGGATCCTGCTCGGTGCCCTGGGCGGTGTCACAGCGGGTGCCTACTGGCTGGTGCTGGAGGAAATGATTCACCTGCTATCCAAAGTCGAAGGTCTCTGGATCATTCCGCTGATGACCATCGCCGGACTGCTTGCCGGTCTCGTAATTAAGAAGCTGGGAGACCCGGGCGAGATCGACCTGATCGTAGATAACATCCGTTTTAAAGGCGGACAGCTTAACGCGAAGAACAACCCTTCCATGATCATGTCTTCCCTGCTGTGTATTTCCAGTGGCGGAAGCTTAGGTCCTGAAGCACCTTTGGTGCAGGTCTCCGGATCGATAGGTACCTGGATAGCTAAAAAGTTCAGGATGAAAGGAGAAGACATGCGTTCCTTAACCATCGCCGGTATGGCCGCTGCTTTTACCGCACTCTTTGGTTCGCCACTCGGCGGAAGTCTGTTTGCCATAGAAATCCTGCACCATAAACACGTAAGTCAATACTATCAGGCGATGATTCCAGCCATCGTGGCCAGCTGTGCCAGCTTTGTCGTTTTCATGCTAATCACCGGCACACCCATCGGACCGACCTGGAACTTTCCACCCTATGTGGAAACGAATCTGTCAGACCTGATGTATGCTGTCGCTTATGCCATGATCGCCACCGCCGTAGGTTGGCTGTTTATCTATATGGTAAAACAGTTTAAGTCCGTTTTCAAGAGCTTCCCAGTTCCGATCTACATTAAGCTGGCGATCGGCGGACTCATCCTCGGCATTATCGGATACCAGCTGCCGATTACCCGTTATTTTGGCCATGATGAAATCTCAGAACTCTTGCTTTCAGACCTGAGCCTCACGATGCTTTTCGCAATCATCCTGGGTAAATTGCTTGCTATATCCATTACCATGACTTCAGGCTGGCGTGGTGGTTTTATCATTCCGCTGTTCTTTGTCGGAACCCCTCTTGGGTTGATTTTACACCGGTTCTTCCCGGATCAGAATATCGCTTTGATGATGGTATGCTGCATTGCCGCAATCAATGCTTGTGTAACCCGCACGCCGATCAGTGTTATTGTACTACTGGCCACCATGACAGGCTTTCACTACTTTGTACCGATCATGTTTGCCAGCCTTACCGGATTTTTCCTGGCACCAAAAACACCACTGATCAACGCACAATTTGGAGAAGCAAAGGCAGCAGCATAAGGCCACATTGGTTCATGGAACGCCCTATTTTCCCCAGGAACGATTAATGAACCTGCGACAAGGGCGCTCTATCCAGCGATAAGTAACGTAAGAGATTAACACCAATAACAACACGTAAATCAGGCAATAGAAGAGACCACTAAAAAGTTCAATGTTCTGTCTCCCACGGCCTACCCCTACTGTTCCTGGTAGCAGGTAGCCATGAGAAAATGGCTCCTGTAAAAAGATCTGCATCAGGTAAATGGAATAAGAAATATCACCTAAGAACTGCATCACGCGGGTGTTGAAGAACGTAGAGATCTTTCCGGTATTTGCCGCCACACTGAGCACCAACATCGCAAATAGTAAAACGGTAATGCCATCGTTCAACGCATAATGCAGCGAAAGTCCGATGCCGAGCATCAGCAATATGGAAACGAAATCTCCGGAAAACGCCCGCTTGAATGCTTTTAATCCATAAACCAGGTACACGAGCATACCGGTAATAAAGCCTGCAATCCCGCGTATATATCCGTAGTCGAAAGTTGTATTCAGGTTATGGGGTACTGGAATGGCCGGATTAATCGGATTCTTCCTCGGCAGCACATACATAATGGAATAGTAAGCCACCACAACAAGCACAGTGAGAAGAAGCACTGCAATCAAACGTTTTTTGTTCAGAAATAAAGCCAGAAAGGGAAATAACAGGTAAGCCGCAAATTCTGCACTGATGCTCCAGGAAGGAATGTTCCAGGAATAGATATTGGTAAATCCGAAAGAATGCAGCAGCAGGATATTAGGCAGAATATCAGCTGGCTGCTCCAATAATATTGGCGGATTGCCCCAATCTGTAAGCCAGCGTACAATCACCACCAGCAGCAAAGTTGAAAACAGATGCAGTGGGTACACCCTGGCAAATCTGGCCACAAAGAACTTCTTCAACGATTCACCTTGAATCCCTGCATTAAAATCCTTGCTATAGACGTGCAGCATGATAAAGCCACTCATGATGAAGAACAAATCGACCATCAGGTAGCATTTCTCGAAAAACATGGATTGTGCCTGCGGCACAAAGCGCGCAGCAGCCATCTCAAAATGGAATATGGCGACCAGTAATGCAGCAATACCTCGCAATGCGGTTAATGAAGATAGATACTCTACCTTGTGGTCTTTGATCTGAATGGATTGATCGGTAATCGAAGTAGATGGAACGGCGGAGTGCCCGAGCGTAGCGGCCTCATTCATAAGGAAATTATTTTTACTATTATATAATCTTGTATTTATCGCCGCTCAATTTTAAAGTTAAAGAGGTCCCTGCTAAGGCTCCTTTCTCTTCATGATCCTTATACTTGAGGGAATGAAGGTTCTTGATCTTTAAAGTTTGTGCTGACCGGTCATAGATGATCTCATCTGCAACTACTGTGAAATTTTTCGATACAATCCTGGCATCTCCGAACAGAGAAACTACGCTGCGTTCACCTGAGTACTTTGTTGAATCTCTTGCAAACGCTTTAATGACCGGTACCGGATCTTGTACAGCCCCAATTACGGATGTGCATTCAACATCTTGGCCTGCGAATGCAGAAATGCTGGAAAGAGCGATCGCAAGACCGAAAAGAAGGGTACGATTTTTCATTCAGGAGCTATTTGGTTTGTGTTTTCAAGGTACACAAAATCAGTACATCCTAGATCAGTACATCAAAAATGTTATGGTCTTTATATGGTTTAAACCCCATTATACTTTGTTCCTCAGCCAACCACTGTACTACCTGAAAGTTGAATAAACACACTCTTTTGTATATTTAGCACCTCAACTAACATTTACATGAAACTAAAATTCTTAACTGCTTTATTTCTGATACTTGCCTTTAATACCAGCATTGCCCAGGTAAGGTCAGAACTTCTGCTAGACAAAAACTGGAAATTTACCCGCCAGGATGATGCCCAATTCAGCGAAACAGGGTTCAAAGACCAGCGTTGGCAAAGTGTCACCGTTCCACACGACTGGGCAATCTACGGACCATTCANNGCCATTAGCCAGGATGGCCAGAAGGAAGCTGCAGACCACGCAGGTAGAACCGGCGGACTTCCTTTTGTTGGCGTAGGCTGGTATCGTAACACCTTCAGTCTGCCTGCCTTTAAAAAAGGAAAAAGAGCTTACATCATGTTTGATGGCGCTATGAGTAACGCCGTTGTTTATGTCAATGGCCGCAAAGTTGGCAACTGGCCGTATGGCTACAACAGCTTTCACTTTGACATCACCGAATTCTTAAATCCAGATCAAAAGAATGTACTAGCAGTGCGTTTGGAGAATTTACCAGAATCATCCCGCTGGTATCCCGGAGCCGGTATCTACAGGAATGTGCACGTTTATGTAACGGAAGATGCACATATCCCGATCTGGGGCACGCAACTTACAACACCTACAATAAAAGAGGAGTACGCGAAAGTAGTGCTGAAAACAAAGTTGAAAAAACCTGAAGCTACAGCTGCTGAGAAATTCTCTTTGGTCACCGAGATAAAAGATCAGAAACAACAAGTGGTAGCAACTGTAAAAACACCCCTCAGCCGCTATGATGATAATGTTTTTCAGCAGGAACTAACCGTGCTAAATCCACAGCTATGGGACACAGAGAACCCGGTCTTGTATAAGGCAAGCTCGAGGCTGTATGAGGGTGATAAGCTTAAAGATGAATATGAAACAACATTCGGCATCCGTTTTATAGAACTTATACCAGAGAAAGGCTTTTTCCTGAACGGAAAGCGTACCCAGATGCAAGGCGTGTGCCTGCATCATGATTTAGGACCATTGGGTGCAGCAGTTAACGATGCAGCAATCCGTCGTCAGCTGCGCATCATGAAAGACATGGGTGTAAATGCCATCCGTACTTCCCATAACATGCCGGCACCGGAGGTGGTAAAAGCATGTGATGAGATGGGCCTGATGGTCATGGCAGAAACCTTCGACGAGTGGAAAACACCTAAACAAAAAAACGGTTACAATCTTCATTTTGACGACTGGGCCGAAAAAGATCTGGTAAACTTAATTCATCATTATCGAAATAACGCAAGTCTCATCATGTGGTGTATCGGCAATGAGGTACCTGATCAAGGCATGCCGAATGGTGCAAAATTATCACGTTTTCTACAAGACATCTGTTTGCGCGAAGATCCGACTCGCTTTGTAACCCAGGGCATGGATCAGCCGCTTACGGTAATCAACAATAATTTTGCAGCAGTGATGCAAGTTGCCGGCTTCAATTATCGCCCTTTTACCTATCCCGAGGCCTATAAAAAACTTCCGCAGCAACTTATCCTGGGAACTGAAACCGCTTCCACCGTCAGCTCCAGAGGCGTTTACAAATTTCCGGTTGTACGCAGATCTATGGCCAAATACTCAGACCATCAGTCCTCTTCTTATGATGTAGAACATTGTGACTGGTCTGATCTTCCTGAAGATAACTTTATTCAACATGATGACCTTTCCTATGCCATTGGCGAATTCGTGTGGACCGGATTTGATTACCTGGGTGAGCCAACACCATACTACACGGATTGGCCAAGCCATAGCTCCTTATTCGGCATTGTCGATCTGGCTGGTATTCCAAAGGACCGCTATTACCTTTACAGGAGTCAGTGGAATAAAAAAGCGCAGACGCTACACGTATTACCAAACTGGAACTTCAAAGACAGAGATGGTGAAGTAACACCAATCTTTGTTTACACCAGTTATCCCGCAGCGGAGGTTTTTATCAATGGAAAGAGTCAGGGCGTTCAACGTAAAGACACCTCGGTTACGGTACACAATACCGGCAGTAAGGCTTCCCTGGAGTCCCTGGAAAGACAAAAAAGATACCGTTTGATGTGGATGAATACACGTTACGAGCCGGGAACGGTCAAAGTGGTGGCATACGATAGCCTCGGGAAAGCTGTAGAAGAAAAAGTGATTCATACGCCAGGCAAACCGCACCACATTGAACTTTCGGCCGACCGGACAGACCTGAAAGCTGATGGAAAAGATCTTTCCTTCATCCGCGTAAGTGTTGTGGATAAAGATGGAAACCTTTGCTCCGATGATGACCGCCAGATTCAATTTAAGGTAAGCGGTGCCGGAAGTTTCCGTGCAGTGGCCAATGGAAACAGCATCAGTTTGGAATCCTTTCAAGCGCCACAAATGAAAGCGTTTAGCGGAGAACTCACCGCTATCGTAGCATCAGGCGAAAAGAACGGTGCTATGGTCTTTGAAGCGAAAGCTAAAGGTTTAAAATCCGGGAAGCTAACGATCCAGGTCAAGTAGATGTGCACACTTAAACTCGCCCACTACTAGTCCTGACTAATTGAAATATATTTCTGCTGAATACTTGTTTTAGGAACCAATGATCTGATCGCCTCGGCAACGGCGATCGGATAATCGGTTTCTAAAATATCGGCACCTTTAGAAAACGCATCCCTATAATTCGCTGCCCGGCGGCCTGGCTCCCGAAGGCGGTCGTAAGAGGAAGCTGCAGAAATCATACACATCACCCCTTCATCATGCAGCAGCTGGTACAAGGTTCTGTTTTCAGATTTGTTCAGCGGACCGATATAAGCTACAATATTCTTCCAGGGAATGCCTGCTTTCTCATACGCCTCGAATACCGCTTTCGAGTTAATATGTGCTGTCATCATCCTTTCCGGGTTGTCATCGTAGTAAAACTTAGCCTCTTTCGGATTAGAAACACTCACCAGAACAGCTTCGTTGCCGCACTGCCTTAGAATCTTTCCCATCATGGCAAGCGGTACATCTTTTTTATCCAGGTTTAGCACCGTCTTTCCCCTACTCCATTCCAGTGCTTCCACAAGCGTAGGAATTCGGTGGGAAGTGATGTTGTTTTCAATATCCTTCAACTTCAGTTGCTTAAGCGCCTCATAAGTATAATCAGAGACTTTGCCCGTTCCAGTGGTCGTCCGCTCGAGGGTCTCATCATGCAGCAGTACCACAACGCTGTCTTTGGTGAGCCGCGGATCTACTTCATAAATCGCGGGCGTATAGCGTAAGGTATTTTCAAAAATGCCTATGGAGTTCTCAGGGTAGCCTTTCATCATACCTCCGCGATGGCCGCTGATGATTGGTCTGTTGTCACCTGAATACCGGAAGAACTCCTGAAGTTCTCTGGCATTGCTGATATTTAATCGATGAATGGTTTGAGGCGTGTTTTTCTCACAAGATGAAAATAAGATAAGCAGGAAAGCAAGCCTGTACCGAAACCTGGGAGTCCTCATGCTACTGAAATTTACAATATAAATATAGCAGATATTTTAGGCATAATAAAAGCCACTGACACTAGTTCAGCGGCTTTTATTTACGAGCGAATCTCTTTAGTTGTGTCTAATCTGACGAACACTGATGTCGTTAGCGTTAGATCCAGCGATGTACACGGTATAAATCTTATCCGGCACAAATGCACTTAGATCAAAGTTTCCAAGATTTGTAGTTTGTCCTGATGCGAATACCTGTAGCGATAAGACACCTGGCGCAACCGTTACCCAGTCGCTGGCCTTGTCATGTTCAAGATTTACAACCAGGTTATCACCAGATGCTCTGCGAATATCGACATTATCCGGTGCCGCGTCACTCAAATGAACAAATCTCACCTTAGCCTGGCCACTTGCAGGTGCTTCCAAATTATCTTCAAAAGCCCGAACCCTTGCATTTTGACCATCACCTGCTAAAAACACACTGTAGTGTCTGCCATTGGTTAAGTCGATTTCTTCAGAAGCATAGTCCGTATCAGAACCGTCGTTTTTGAATACAGCACGAAGGTTGTTTCCCGAGTTTGTGCCAATGTAGTCTGTATTTTGTCCGAAGGCCAATCCCGATTTTACGGTGTTGCCGGCAAGCTGGAAAGTCTGTGCTGAAGAGCTACTTGATGCATTCACCACAATTACGTTGGCTGATCCCACCTCATCAACATCATCCTTCTTACAAGATGTAATTAAAGTCGCAAATAACAACAAAGACGTCCCCGCTAATACATTTTTTAAGATTGATGTTCTTTTCATAGTTTTAAATTTTAAATCCAAAAATTAGTAGATGCTTTTCGTGGCAAGTTTTACAAGAAGCAAACCAACATTTTCCTATTCAGAAGTTAACTATGCTAAAAAATTAGCCTTAAAAGATGCTTAAACAGGCATTTTCACAGTTTCAATTACCTTCCCTACCGTGCAAAAAAGCGTGAAATAGGTGTTCCCATTTATAGACATTCTGTATCCATTTGGGCACAGGACCAACATATACCTAACCAGTTTTGAGAACTTTATAGCTCAGGTTGACGAGATCTTCATCCCGATAAGGAAGGGAAGGCATTCCAGGAGTTAGTTTTTCTCGTTCAGAAGTTTTTCCAGTTTTGCTTTAGTCTCTGGAATTTGTGCTAGTAATAAGGCTTTTTTGAATGATGCGATTGCGTTGTTTTTGTTTCCGATAGCGAGATACAAATCACCTAAAGAATCGTAACAATTACCACTATTCGGATTGTTGGCGATGTTTAGTTTAAACAGCGATTCTGCTTTTCTAAACTGCTTACTTCCCATCATTTGGTAGCCCAGGCTATTAACCAGGCTTTCACTTGGCTTGACGGTGTAGCCCATTTGCTTAGACACATTCTTATAATGTGAAATTAGCAGGGTATCGAGATTAAAGTTTGGATCAGACATTTCACTGTCGTAAATCCTGAGTCTATAGAAATCAAAAATGTAGCGAAGCGCATCATATGCTCCAATCAATCTTATAGATGGATGGTTGTCATCTTCGTAGAACTTATATTTGTAACGTAATTGGTTTTTATTTGCTTTTTGAAGTTCCTTTATAAAACTTAAGTTAGACCGGATCAGACTAGTATTTCCAGTTGTATCATTCTGCACACTTAACGTATCTACCCCTCTTTCCAAACGATTAGCCATAGCCATATACAACGTCTTNNCGGAATGACCTATAAATGTTCTATAAGTAGTAGTGGGATAGGTTGAATCAATATGAGGAATAAGTTCCTTTTCAACAAAAGACATAAACTTTTCTCCATTACTTACAGCCCCCTTATATTCTTTATCAAAGCCAGTTGTTAAATCGCTTAATCTATTTGTATGCACAATTCCTACTACAATCATTGGCGGACATAGGCTTGTTTCTTCCATATGCTCTGTAATACTCACGACACTGTTGAAGTTTTCATCACCATCCAACAAGTAAATCACAGGATAATGACCTCGATCTTTTATTTTGCTTCCTCCATTACTTTTAGGAATATGTATCAAGATTTCACGGTCCTCGCCCAATATTTTTGAGGAGATCTTTTCTGAAAATCCAATAGTAAAGCGGCTATTTTCCTGTGCCTGAAGATTAAAATAGAATAGGAGGAAGACGAGAGAACAGTAAAATAATTTCATGAAGTGGGGTCTAAGAACATTTTAATTTTATGGTGCTAAGATGTTTCTGAAATGGATATGTTACAAGTCCGCTTACGTTTGACCTAACATGCTTGTTTAATTGTTAATATATTATCGAGTTATCAGTTAAAGTCTGTTAGCAATGAGTTCTTTATCTACAAAAGACTTAAACCCATTTAAATATGAGATTTGTACCGTTTTAGATAATGAGCCAATTATTGCATAAAATTTCTACATTTCCCGTTAGTTCGGTAAGGCCATCATCTGAATAACACTGCTCTGCGCATATTCATCCGAACCAGGTAGACCTACCACTGGATGCACTGTAATGTATAATACATTCTTGTAGAGCGCAATGCCGGAAGGATTATGTAAATCAACACTATCAGCTGGCCCTTCAGTCGGCGCGGCATATTTATCAGTAATTGGTACGCCCGCAACTACACTAACAGTCCCGTTTGGGGAGACTTTTTTAATTTGATTATCGCTTGCGATGATAAAGCTTCCATCAGCCAGGGGCAACAAGCTATTATAATTTACAGTAATATCATCCTTTACAGAGGTCACAGTGCCTTTTGAGCTTATTCTATAGATACCGTTACCTGCTGCATAAATTATTTTATTCAGAACAGCCAAACTCTGGATATTCCAGGGAGATGAAGGCGTACCAACGGGGCCTTTGGTCAGTGTGCTTACGATACCTTCACGCGAAATCTTACGGATTTGGAAATCAGTACCAGGCCATACACTCTGGTCATCAATCACGTAGATTGCGCCGTCTTCACAAACCGCAATTGATATTGGTCTCTGGAATAGAGCTGTTTTAGCCGGTCCATCCCGATGACCTCTGGTGTCCATACCTGCGAGAGTCGTTACCTTACCTTCTTTGGTGACTTTGCGAATTTTACTAAATTCAGCAACGTACAAATTTCCATCGGGTCCTAATGCAATTGCGCTTGGTGACTTAAATGTAGCCTGCTTTCCTAAACCATCCCGGGATTCTCCCCATCCGCTACCAGCCAGGGTTGTAACGGCTCGTTCACTAATTTTAACTTTTCGGGTGAGCGGGTCGTCTTACGCATACAAAAACCCATCATCTGCGACCATTTTACCTAGGAAGGG
>DDAD01000114.1 GCA_002333205.1 Pedobacter sp. UBA2067 | reverse complement strand
CGGGATATTCTAAAACGTACTAAAGGTGTTCCGCTATTTCAGGAACAGGCCATGAAAATTGCTATTGTTGCTGCAGGATTTACCCCGGCAGAAGCAGATGAACTGCGACGCAGTATGGCAACATTTAAGCTAAAGGGACTAGTTTCCAAGTTTGAGGAAAAATTAATTAAAGGCATGACGGAGAAAGGTTATGCACTGGAGTTTGCCAAACGAATCTTCAAGCAGCTGGAAGGCTTTGGAAGTTATGGCTTCCCCGAAAGTCATGCGGCAAGTTTTGCCCTTCTGGTTTATATCTCTTGATGGCTTAAATGCTACTACCCGGATGTATTTGCAGCAGCACTACTCAACAGTATGCCTATGGGGTTTTATCAGCCTGCACAGGTGGTTATAGATGCTAGAAATCATCAGGTGGAGGTCAGGTCTATTGATGTGAATCACTCCTGCTGGGATAATACGCTGGAAGCGCAGTCGGGTGAATACCGGTCACTACGCTTAGGCTTCCGGCAGATCAAGGGCATCCGTGAAGATGATGTTGTGACCTTAGTTATGGGCCGCGGGGAAGGTTATAGCTCGGTTACAGAATTGAGAAATGCCGGGGTATCACAAACAACACTGGAGAGACTTGCTGATGCAGATGCATTCCGTTCTTTAGGCCTGGACAGAAGGAAAGCACTTTGGGAAGTTTCAGCTTTGCAGGATAGGCCTATTGGCTTGTTTGAAGGTCAGGGTCATGCAGACAAAACAGAAGGACAGGTCAGCTTACCATTTATGAGTACAGCAGAGCATGTGGTACATGATTATGCCACTACTGCGCTATCCTTGAAAGCCCATCCGCTGAGTTTTGTACGTGAAAAGCTTCGTTTGCTGCACATCAGATCTTCCAAAGAACTGGCTGATGTGAAAGACGGAACAAGGGTGAAGGTTGCCGGCCTAGTATTGGTAAGGCAAAGGCCTGGTACAGCTGGTGGGGTTTGCTTCATCACCATTGAGGATGAAACTGGTTTCTCTAATCTGGTTATTTTTCAAGGATTATTTGAGAAATACCGTCGGGAAATACTGGGCGCTAAACTATTGATGGTTGAAGGTAAACTTCAGCGTGAGGGCTCGGTAACGCATGTTATTGTACGGCAATGCTTCGATCTGACTAAATTACTTCAGGTAAATAAAGCGCAGGAAGCAGATAAACTTCCCCTGCTTACGTTATCTAGAGCAGATGAGCGAAGCCCCTTCCCTGTTAAAAATAAACGTACACAGATCAGGCAGAATGGGCAGGAAGAACATATACCTAAAGCAAGGAATTTTAAATAGCCTAATCTATTGTTTAAAGGATTACCAGATAGCCCTAAGGCTGTAAACAAAAACATGTTCAGCTACGCTGGTATGGATAAATTAGAAGGTCTTGTACTTGTCGTTTAAACCTAGTCCATTTAAGATCAATGGTTTAATTTTCTCTAGCCTTGCTTGCTGGGTTTCCAGCCGTTTGGCAGTAGATACATATTCGATATAGTCTCTCTGTTTATAGGGGCTGAGTTTCTGAAAAGCACCTTTAAGCGAATTATCCTCTTCCATAGCTTGAAGAAGCAGATCAGGCATTACCGGCTGAGGCAGCTTTTCGGGCTTATGCACCTTTCCATCCTCAACGAGCTGCATAGCTTCGTGCATATAAGCTAAAATCAAGGGCTCATTGATATCAGCCTTGGCATGAAACCGCCACTGCCTTAAAGCCTTTGTTTTACCTTCCTGAGAATTATACAGCACGCCTTGTTCATCTTTCAAAAACACACCGTTGTAAAACCATAAAGCAAAGAATTCCTTAAACCCTGCTACCCCAACTACATTCTTACCCTGATGGGTAAAAACATCGGTGCCCCACTTAATGGTGCCGGTTAAACCAGCCTTTGAAATAATCTCGATCAACAGATCCAGCTCTTCTTTCCACTTATTTACTTTGTCCATCCTGAAGAACTTTTGCTGTTACCATTAATTGTCCAACATGGCGCATTGTATGTTCCGCCCCATGAACCAGCAAGCCAATTACCGTTGAGGGCAGACCAGCCCGGCCTATGCCACGATATTCTGCCAGGATTTCTGCAGGTATGCTTCTAAGTTGTGCCATTGCAACATCCACTTGCTTGTTAAACCGCTCTACAAGCGCTGCGACAGTTAAACCTTCAGGAATGTCTTTGCCTTCAGCATGCAGCTGCTCAAACTGAAACGCGTTTAATTGCGCTCCCCGAGCATAAGTAAACACCCGGTCTAGTACACCGCTTAAATGCTGCAGGTGGAATCCCGGAGAAGCCAGTCCTGCAGGCCGTTCCCACAGCAAAGATGCTGGGAAATCTCTCATATACCGATCCACTTCTTCACGCGCCTGTAATAAAGCATGCCCTACAGGCTGCAGCATTGGTGTAATGTCTGGCAAGGGTCCCCGCTGCCAAACTTCTAGTTCTTCAGACATATTGCAATATGATTAACAGAAATTAGCTGAACCGACCAAAGATCAATGTTTCAATCTTCCATTCGCTTCAGGCTTAAAAAAAAGATAATCCAACAAAGCTTATAAACAAAAAAGCCTGCATCAATGATACAGGCTCTTAATATTTTAAATCGGCTTACACGATCTCTTCAGCAGTTGAACCAGGATTGGCCTTTGTGCCTTTCTTGTCTAATAGTTGATCAATCCGTTTAACAACATCATCTACGTCGAAGGGCTTACTAATGTAATCGTCAGCACTTGCCTGCGTACTCAATTGTTTGCTTCTTGGATTTGCAGACATCACAATTACAGGAATATGTTTAGTAAAGATGTCGTTCTTAAGATCAGTACAAATCTCAATACCGTTACCATCCGGAAGCATAACATCAACTAGAAAAAGATCTGGCAAAGAATCTTTCAACTTACTTTTTAACTCACTGAATGAAGAAGATAATTGTAGCTCATATCCTTCATCCTTTAACAAATATTCTATAACATCTCTGATGTCACTGTCATCCTCAAGTACATGTATTCTTCTGATCATATTCGAAATTAACATTTTTATTTTTTGTACACAACTATTTTGCCACAAATCGAAAAAGCCAAACTTAATGTAGTCTGGCGTTAATTAAAGATAGAAATATTAAAATGAAGCACTGAAATTCAGGCCGATACGATTTTGTTGGTAACCCGGCAGAATCGTATAAGAAGAACTACTCTTGCCTTTAAAGAGCTTTTTAACCTCTGGATATAGCAGGTATGCTGCCTTAGTAGACAAAATGCCGAAACCTGCTCCAGCCACCACATCCCCAAACCAATGCTTGTTATGCCGGAGTCTTAACACACCAGTAGCAGCAGCAACCGTATACCCTGCATAACCATACCATGGGGACACATCACGGTACTCCTGCCGCAAGAACTCTGCTGATGCGAAGGCCGTACTTGAATGCCCCGAAGGGAAAGAATGTTCATCCGATCCGTCGGGTCGAATGTGCTCGGTAAGTTGTTTAGTTGTTTTTACGGATACTCCCATAATTGCAGTGGATAACACATAAATACCCGAAGCATCAACCAAGTTGTTTTTTCCCTTTATCCCGGCTAAATGAAGGCCATAAACAGCTGCTGCCGGCGTATAACGAAGAATGTCATCTGCAAGCTCTGAAGGATTTGGATTGTTGGTATGGATGCGACGCTGAATGCTTCGATCGAAACGGTTGACGAAATTGTCGCTTTTTGCCACAATTCCATAACCGATAAATGCAGCTGGAACAATGAACGGTTTGATACCTGACTTCCTTGTTACCGAGGTAGTATCAACTACCTGAGCGGATAAACAGAATGGAAAACACAAAACAAAGATCAGGCTGGCTATTTTAGTCATATTTCCTTAAACGTAGAGATTCATCAAGCTATATAATAGCAATACAAAAAACCATGGATAATGTTTCTTAACATACATCAATACAAGATGAAAAATTTTATTCCATATTTGTCTCAAATTAAATTCAGATGAAAAAACTATCACTATTATTTGTACTCGTTGCAACAACACTTTTCGGCTTCAAAGGTATTCAATCAACTACTTGGTTGGTAGACAAAGCACATTCAAAATTAGGTTTTGAAATTACCCACTTAATGGTTTCGGATGTAGAAGGCTCATTCAAGAACTTCGACGCTAAAATCACGGCTTCTAAAGAAGATTTCACAGATGCTGTTGTTGAGCTAAGTGCAGATGTTGCTACCGTAAACACTGACAATGAAAAAAGAGATCAACACCTTACCAGTGAGGACTTTTTTGATGCAGCTAAGTTCCCTAAATTAACTTTCAAGAGTACTTCGGTAAAGAAAGTAAGTGGTAACAAATACAAAGTGGCTGGTAACTTAACTTTCCATGGCGTAACAAAGCCGGTTACTTTAGACGCTATCTTGAGAGGTGTAATCACCAACCCGCAATCTAAAAAGACCATTGCAGGCTTTAAAGTAAGTGGAACAATCAAAAGATCTGATTTTAACTTCGGCGCGAAATATCCAAATGCAATGTTGAGCGATGAGGTAGTTCTTAGCGCTAACACCGAGTTTGTTAAACAATAAGACTTAAATAACTTATATAAAAAAGGGATGGTATCTGTGATATCATCCCTTTTTTATGAAGAGAAATGAAGCCTATTTTGAATCACCCTCCATTTGCTTGATGATCTTTCCAACTTCATCCTCTGTTTGCCGAAGCTTCTTCTGACAATATTCAATAAGGTATGAAGCCCGTTTAACTTTCTCTGATAATATATCTACAGAAACTGCTTCGTTTTCGATTGCTCTTGTTATTTCTTCCAGCTCCTTAAAAGCGTACTCATACGTCATGTTTTCCATTATTGTTTTTTAANNATTGATGATATCACTGCATTCACTTCTTCGCTGGCTCGTGTAATTGTGATCTCTGAGCCAACTTGTAATTCATCCTTATTCGTTGCTATGCGCCCATTGATTTTTATCATAGCAAAGCCTTTCTTGAGGATCTGTGCAGGATCCATTAACCTTACCATTGTTTCATAAAGCATGAGCTTGGATCGCTGGTTCTGAACCAAGTCCTCGGTATGCGCTGCTAGTTCCTTTTGTAATTGTTGTAAACTACGTTCTTTATTCTGCAGCAACATACCGGGAACAGCAAACATCGCCCCTGACACCCTCGACAGCCCATTTTGCAGATGCTGTAGCAAACTAAGTACGTCACTAACAAAGTAAGACTTCGCAGCCGCCAACTTTCGCTGCTGCAACTGAAAGGTTTGCTGCGCCTTAATGATTACTCTTTTTTGGGCCTGAATTAGCCGCTCCTCAAAAAGCCGATTGTTTGCAAGAATAAACTCAGCAACTTTAGTCGGCGTTTTCAATGTGGTGTTAGCCATTAGATCGCATATTGTCTCATTTTTCTGGTGTCCAATTCCCGTTATAATTGGAATTGGGAACTTTGCAATAGCTCTGCTAAGATCGTAGTTATCAAATATCAAAAAGTCAGTCTGTGCACCCCCTCCCCGAATCAGAATAACCGCATCATAAGGCTTTCCGGATTCGAAAATATTTACCAACTTACTCACTAGATTTTTCGCGTTCGCCTCCCCCTGGACTTCCGTAAAATAGTCATCAATTTTGAACTTGTAGTTCCAGGGATTATGCTCGAGCGTGTGCCGAAAATCCTGATACCCGGCTGAAGTATCTGAACTTAAAACAGCAAGATGCTGAATCACCGGCCTAAGCACAAGGCTCTTGTTCCGGGTCAGATACTGATCGCCAATCCTCTGAATAAACTCGGGATTGTGGCTGAGCAGCAGCTCCAATGTCGCAAGACGCATTTTTTCAAATTGCCCAAGCGTAAAACTTGTATCAATATCCAGTAAATTCAATTGAAGCCCGAATGCGGGTGTATATTGTACCATCACCAGTACCAAAACATGAACATTGTTGCTGAAACGTTGACCTGTACTTTGCTCAAAGTTCGCAATCCTAAGTGCGCCTGCACCCCAGGCCCGACCCGAAATCTTAGCAACAATTCTCGAGGATAGAGCCTCTTTCTCAACAAGCTCAAAGTAATGGTAATTATTAGAAGCCTTAAAGGTATGATTAGTCACATCAGCAACAACCCAAAAAGCATTGCCACCAAAGGAATCTTCGATATGCCTTTGAATTCTTGCTGTAAGTTCCGAAAGTTTGATGTGTTTTTCCAATACTTGGCTCTGTTTACTCCCTCACTCAAATCTAAAGATAATAGATTAGAACACCTACATAATTACTAAAAATAATAGCATTATCTGATAACCCAAAGGTCTATCAACCGATTACGCAATAGCCTTCGCGTATCGATCTAAAACTCGTTTCAGTCCTGTATTTGCAATCAGGTAGTTGAATAACCAAAGTGCAATTATTGCACAGCTTATCCCTGCGATTACATCTAAAAGGTAATGGTGACTGGTGTAAATTGCGGTAAACCAAATTCCTAGCATCACGATAGCAAAAAATGCATTGAACCATCCCAAGCGGTTTTTAATACCATAGTAAACTACAATTACCGGGTACGAAGAATGCAACGAAGGCATAGCTGCAAATACATTTGAACTTTTGCTGTAAATAGACGCGAAGATTGGTGCATCGAAGTATGCATCAAATCGGGCCAAACCAGCGGTATTTCCAGGTGTATTGGCGACAAACTCATAACCGTGCTGCTGTATATACCACGGTGGTGCCGCAGGATACAGATAGTAGATTACAAACCCGATTAGATTAACCAGTACAAAGCTTAAAGAAAAGTACAAAAACTGAGTGCGATTCTTGAAAAACAGAAAGGCTGCAAACGCCAGTGGAACAGGTATCCACATCAGGTAAAAAAATCCACTCACTATGTCGACAAGTAGAATATGGTGTATTTTAAAGTACTCATTAGGGGTAACTACGCTACCGTTATCATGAATGCCAAATAACAATTTCTCAAAGTTGTACAACTCGGCCGTGCTCACCTCATTAAAGCGGTAATTCGGCACTGCTTTCATATAGTCGAATATGATCCAGTAAACGATGAAAATAGAAAATCCAAGAATGAACTTTCTGGAAAAGGCCGAAGCATAATAGCAAACATTGAAAATCATGACCAGCACAACCTGGTCAGACTTAAAGCCAATTAAAAAGTACGAAAGCAGTAAATAAGCCAGTGAAAGGCCCATCGTAACTAAAAAATCCTGAGTCGAGTAAAGTGTGTTCCTGCTGGAATAAGTTAGGGGCATTCTATTTCTTAATAAAATTTNNTCCCAGAAATCAGAGCTTACGCCATAACCTTTCGTAGAATCAGAATAGTGATGTAGCATATGGTGCTTCTTAAGCTTCATCCAGAACGGACTTTTAAAGCTGGCATGATGCAACGCATAATGCGTCATATCATATACCAGGTATCCTGTTATGAAGCCGAGGAAACATGCAAATACAATATGTTCAGGAAGCAAATAATAGAACAAAGCGAAAAAAAGCGCCGCAAGCGGAATGCTTGCAGATGGCGGCATTACCAATCGTTTGGCATCATTTGGATAGTCATGGTGTACACCATGAAAAATAAAGTGAATGCGCTTGCCAATTTTAGAACTTGGATAAAAATGAAATACGTAACGGTGCAACACATATTCTGTAATCGTCCAGACGAACAACCCGAGCAGGGTATATCCAATAAAAGGAAGTATTCCCATATCCTGAACGAAAAGCGCTTCCCACGTTAGCAGCACGATAACTGGTATAAATACAACTAGAGGTACCCAAAAGTGAACTTTTGATAAACTTTCCAAAAATCCATTTTTAAACATTCTTACAGATTCTGAAGAATTTGAAATAAAATTCCTTTTCATTTTCAACTATATTTTCATTCTTTCAACAATAGGCGCTTGCGTTTTAACAATAACACCTTTTAGTTCAACGTACCTTACATTAGGCAACCAATACGAGCCGCCTTCAATCCGGACAAATACACGATCAAGCATGATCCTCTTATCATTCGCATCAATGTAAACGTGGTACTTTTTATCGACAGGAGAACGTCTCAGGTACAAAGGCAGCTTTTTATGTGATACAAACCTTAGCTCGTACTCGTCATTTCCTAAAGCTTTGGTCTGTAAACCATAGGCAAATTTTCGCTGAACATAACTTAAATCTTCCTTTTGCCCCTTATCGGCATAACGCATCCAGTAAATGTTTACAGGCTTCTCAGGATCCACCTTACCATCTTCTTTCAAATTCAGCTCGTATATAATTGTATTCGTATTTGGATCACGCTGCAAGTAGAAAAGCTCATGCTGTATGCCCTTTGGAGTAGGAAACTTGATTGGAGACGGGTTGCTATTATCTNNGGTAAAAATGGACATGGTCTCAAAGATTTGAACCGGAAGACCTGGAATGTACACCTTATAATCTCCCCCAATGATTGAACCCATAACACCACAAAGAATAGCACAAATACCAATAGTTACCACACGTTCCGGTCTTTGCATTAAGCCACCTTTACACTCAATACCA
>DDAD01000116.1 GCA_002333205.1 Pedobacter sp. UBA2067 | reverse complement strand
TCACCAGTTCAATACCGAAAGGATTTGCGCGAGTTTTTAGAATGTCAATGGTTTGAGGAATTACCAGTTCAGAAACAAAGAATTTCTTTGCAGCCTGGTTTTTACGCAAGCTATATTGCATAAACATGGCTTCTGCCGCAGCCGTACCTTCATCAAGTAACGATGCATTGGCGATTTCCATTCCGGTAAGGTCAATTACCATGGTTTGAAAGTTCAACAGCGCTTGTAAACGGCCCTGTGCAATTTCTGCCTGGTACGGGGTGTACTGAGTATACCATCCTGGATTTTCCATTACGTTGCGCAGGATTACTGCAGGCGTAACGGTATCATAATAACCTTGACCGATATAAGATTTAAATACCTTATTAAGAGAAGCGGTTTGTTTCAGACCTTCAAGATACTGTTTTTCAGATTTTGCCGCAGGTAGATTTAACGCTTGTTTCAATCTGATTTGCTGCGGTACCGTTTGTTCAATGAGCTCATCAAGAGAACCAACACCAATTGTGGATAACATGGCATAAGTATACGCTGAATTGGGCGCAATATGACGGTCTTTAAAGTCTTCTTTATAATTAATATTTAAGCTCATGATAGCAATAATAAGTTGGCGCAAAGGTAGCTATTTCCAAACCCTTACGCAACGTAATTATTGATTGTAAGCTTAGTTTGACAATTGCCGTAAATACATCTGAATGGTGTTTTCAAGGCCTAAATATAGAGCGTCACTGATCAACGCATGACCAATGCTGACCTCTAGCAGCCCGGGAATGTTATCTGAAAAATACTTAAGGTTATGCAAGTCCAGATCGTGGCCGGCGTTTAAGCCCAACCCGAGTGCAGTCGCCGCTTCTGCAGCTGCAACATATGGCCGGATTGCTTCTTCTTTATTCTTAAAATAGTCATGCGCATATCCCTCGGTGTATAGCTCTATCCGATCAGTGCCGGTTAGGGCTGCTGCTTCCACCATCTCAACTGCAGGATCTACAAAAATGGAAACCCGAATGCCGGCTTCCTTAAATGTGGCAACCATATCCTGTAAATAGGACTTATGAGCAATGGTGTCCCAGCCGTGATTAGAAGTGATTTGTCCTAAGGCATCAGGTACCAGGGTAACCTGTGCGGGTTTGTTTGCCAGTACAAGATCTACAAACTTCTGTTCGGAGCAGTTCCCTTCAATGTTAAATTCTGTGTTGATTACAGCTTTGAGATCAAAAACATCCTGATAGCGGATATGGCGCTCGTCTGGTCTTGGATGAACCGTAATGCCCTCTGCACCGAAGCGCTCGCAATCTAGCGCAACTTTAACCAGGTCAGGATTGTTACCACCACGACTGTTTCTAAGTGTTGCAATTTTGTTGATGTTTACAGAAAGTTTTGCCATGCCCAAATATAAAGTTAATCACGAAGAAACAACAATAACGATCAACGGTGGTTTGCCTGATTCTTAATTGCAGTATGTGCCGTCTTAAAATTTCAGCTCAATTTGTAGTGTAGGGCTATCGAAAGTTCAATCCATAAAAAAAGGAAACCGAAGTTTCCCCTTATTCAAAAGATATAGATCGAATTAGTATCTGTAAGTTTCTGGTTTGAATGGACCTTCAACCGGAACACCAATGTATTCTGCCTGATGTGGATCAAGTACATCCAGTTCAACACCAATCTTAGCAAGGTGTAAACGGGCAACTTTCTCATCCAGGTGCTTAGGTAATGTATATACTTTGTTCTCGTATTTACCAGGGTTAGTCCAAAGTTCAATTTGAGCTAGGGTCTGGTTAGTAAAAGAGTTAGACATTACGAAACTAGGATGACCAGTTGCGCAACCTAAGTTTACCAAACGGCCTTCCGCTAGAAGGATGATGTCTTTGCCGTCAATGGTGTATTTATCAACCTGTGGTTTGATTTCTACTTTCGTGTCACCATAGTTCTCATTTAACCAGGCAACATCAATTTCATTATCAAAGTGACCGATGTTACAAACAATTGCCTTGTCTTTCATTAATTTGAAATGCTCAGGACGAACGATGTCGCAGTTACCAGTAGTGGTAACGATGATGTCTGCTTCTTTTACGGCAGTCATCAGTTTTTTAACTTCATAGCCTTCCATTGCTGCCTGTAGTGCACAAATTGGGTCGATTTCGGTAACAATAACACGTACACCTTGCGAGCTTAAAGATTCTGCCGAACCTTTACCAACATCACCATAACCACAAACCACGGCAACTTTACCAGCCATCATCACGTCAGTAGCACGACGAATCGCATCTACCAAAGATTCACGACAACCGTATTTGTTGTCGAATTTAGACTTGGTAACGGAGTCATTTACGTTAATTGCAGGTAAGTGCAAGGTACCGTTCTTCATACGCTCGTATAAACGGTGAACGCCAGTGGTAGTTTCTTCAGATAATCCTTTGATTTCAGCGATAAGTTCAGGGAATTTGTCAAAAACCATATTGGTTAAATCGCCGCCATCATCAAGAATCATATTCAATGGTTTCTGCTCTGGACCGAAGTGTAAAGTCTGCTCGATACACCAGTCAAATTCTTCTTCATTAAGACCTTTCCAAGCATATACCTGAATGCCTGCAGCCGCAATAGCAGCAGCAGCGTGATCTTGGGTGGAAAAGATGTTACATGAAGACCAGGTTACTTCAGCTCCCAGGGCAACTAGGGTTTCAATTAAAACTGCAGTTTGGATGGTCATGTGAAGGCATCCTGCAATGCGCGCACCTTTAAGTGGCTGCGAAGGACCGAATTCTTCACGCAAAGCCATTAGACCCGGCATTTCTGCTTCAGCTAATCCGATTTCTTTGCGGCCCCATTCTGCCAGTGAAATGTCCTTAACTTTGTAAGGAACGTAAGTTGTCTCTACTGATGACATATTGAATTGTTTTAAGTTCTTGTTTATAGGTAGTTAGCCATCCTTTGTCTGTGGTCTATATACAATTTGCATATATCTAATAACCTCTGGTTTGCTACTACAAAAGTAAGTAATAGTTTAAGCAAATTCAAAGATGCAAATATTGGCTGTCGGATAAGGATTTTAATTTGACATAACTTATGCAGGTGAACTGCCTGAAAGACATACTCCAACTGCTTTATTTTTCGATAGTGTATGTTTTACACTTTGGTTTTTAAAAGGAATTATCTACTTTCGTCCTTGAGAGCGTTAATTGGAATTGGGCAGCCGGTATGGTTGCCCTTTTCTTTTTGATTAGCTTCACCCGTTAACGGCTCCATCTCATGGATCGTGTGAATCAATTCTATTCGACACTGAGTTGTTTCAAGTTCCTTTCTTCGGGCAGCGTGCAAAGTTTTTGATGTCCCACTAAATTTAAAATTTGCAGATAACACCGCCCTCATTCAAACCCGACATTAAGTTTTACCGTAATTGATAATAGGGCAGTTGACGTTGCTTCCAAAACAAATCGTCCGGGTTGGGGAGTTTCCAAAAGGCTCTTGGATACGACATCTTCTAAGCGAAGATTTATGCCATCATGAACGAGGAAAGCCTAAATTCCACTAAACTTCCCCTAATTCCGTAGCTCCAATTGATCTTGCTATTTTGAAGAGAGCTATGGTATAATCCAAGGTTATGTAAAATGTTGACAAAGGAATAAGTATATACTATCTGTTGATTTCTTTACGGTTTACCATAAAGTCACACGGTTAGCTGTATAATGTATACTATTGTGTATTCACTCGTGAATCAAAGTGAAATTGTAATTTTTTAGCTTTAATAAGTAGGAATTAACCTGCAGGTAATGTTTGTTTCATATGGAATTACTAGTTCTTGTGTCAATTGCCGCTCTCACTGTTTTTGCAATAGGACCTTTTAACCGCTTCATTGATCGATGGAATGAGCGGGATCCGTTGTAGAATCAAACACTATTTCTAATTTTAGAGTTAATTCTGCTCGTAACTAAACTCCTGTATAAAGCGCTCGGTGATGTTCGGGTTCTTAATCTTTATGACTTCATTTTCCACAACACAGATCACTCTGTAGCCAGCATCTTTGCATTTTTCGATGAATCGGTCAGTGGGGCTTTTATGAAGCTCTAGATTGTAGAGTTTATTTCTGGTATTGATGAAAACAATCTTATACATGAGCTTCTGAAATTTGATGTTTACGTTCTTCGTATTCAAGAAGCATGTTGTATCGCTCTAGCAGGTCCAAATATTTCTCCCTCCAAATGTCAAATTCTTCAATAGCAGGTGCTACTGCTGGTTCAGCTTTCTGCTTGGTTTTAAAGTCTTCCGAAGTAAAAAGATCTGGAAATTCTATGGAAAAATCATGGTCAATCACACGTCCAATCCGGTGAATGATATCTGGTTTAAGCTTAGGCTTCATAAACCAGTTGTATACAGATCGTCTGTTTACCCTGGCTAGCCGTGCTACATCAGTTAAAGAATGGCCCTCTCTTCTAATAACTTTTTCGATGGTATTTCCGTGGTGCAATGGCATTTTACTGAAGTTTTTAAAAATTAAACAATAACCTCATTATTCGATTTGTACAAAGACTCCGCAAAGTGTTGCATTTCTCCCCATAAATTCGGTCTACAAAACAACCGAAGATGGGTGTAATCCACGATGGAGGGCCTTAATGTGCAATTAGGTTTTCTGCATGCATTATACTGCAATCAACAGTCCTGAATTGATGCTTCAGCTACCTTCAAGTAGGTGATTGACCGTTATGAATGAAAAAATCGCAAATTTGATTGCGCGTTTGTTGCAGCGTCTCTACGTATTCTTAGTCTTGAATTGGGGGTTTTGCCGGGTTTGTAGGCTCCTTAAATTTGAACTCTTTTGTTAAAACCAATGTTTATGTACAGACTTATCTATTTAGAACCCGACACTGGTTATAGATACTTTGATTCCCCAAGCGGTGCAGAGATCGACGTCAATTTAGCAATGCTACACAAACAAAAGATATCAGTTATTTGTGTAGTAGATTACGCTAAACAGGCCATTAACAATAAATGTTTGGATTATAGTAATCATTACGACAGCATAGATGGAATGATTTTCGATCCCATTTATGTAACTCAGTTCTGATCAAAAGAGATAGTCCCTTTGATTTATCCAACTTGCTTTACCGTTATAGGCAGAAAGGTTTCCATATGTACAGAATCATCTATTTCAACACCCAAACCGGCTACCGGAAGTTTGACTCAGACAATTATGATCTCATTGCAGAAGAGCACATGAACTTAAAAAAGCATGGCTGTAAAATTATCTGCATTGTAGACTACCATGCGAATGTAGTTTTAAATAAATGCATTGACTTCAAAGCGCACGTGCACGAAGTTAATCGCCTCGTAAATTAAATCACGTAATATAAAGGTAAAAACACCTGGATCAATGCCTATTAGCTTTGATGCGAGCACCTTGTACGCTATCTTTGAATTAAAACATTTAAAACATTTAAAATATTAAAATATGTATCCAGAATATTTGGTAGAACCAATGCGTGCTGAATTAACGAATGTAGGTTTCCAGGAGCTAAAAACTGCTGAAGAAGTAGATTCCGCTATTAACAGCGAAGGAACTGTGTTTGTAGTGGTTAATTCTGTTTGTGGTTGTGCAGCTGCTAACGCACGCCCTGCTGCAAAGATGGCGGCTTCGAACGAAAAACACCCAAACAAATTGGTAACTGTGTTTGCAGGTATGGAAAAAGATGCGGTAGATAAAGCAAGAGCATACATGATGCCTTTTCCACCATCTTCTCCGTCAATGGCATTATTCAAAGATGGTAAGTTGGTTCACATGATTGAGCGTCATCAAATTGAAGGCCGTCCAGCTCAAATGATCGCTGATAGTTTAATCGGTGCATTCGAACAATATTGCTAAAAAATCTAGGCCAGACGGTTTATCAATATAAGCGTTTGGCCTAGTTTATAAATCCGCTTCTCATTTTACATCTGCCCAATTCTTAAGGGTGTTTAAAGCCATGCAACATGTCATTTCTTGCGTGCTGAAATGATCTTAGTTTCCTAGCTTTCCTGTTGCAAATGCTTTACAGGTCTTCAAGCTTAGCCTGGCTATCCTAGTTTTTTATATTTCACTGGTTACCCTTAACATTAAGCCTCAAGATTGCTTCTCCCACGCGCATGTTCCCTGTTCGGTCAGGCATTTTCCTTTTCTCCTCAATTTTCAACAGTACCCATAGTTACTTTTGAATTCGTATACAGGTGATTACTTCCATGAATTGCAAAAAATTGATCTTGATGGACCGTCCTCCCCGTAAGCATTTACTTCACACTTCTTATTGTATCCAAATAACTAATTGTATTGTAGGTATATAGGTGATAATTAAATTACTTTCACGATATTCATTGTAAACGATTTTTGCAATGTTTAAGAATGGGGCTTTCTGTCAGTTTGCCGCTCCTGATCTCTAAACTTTTCAATTACCGACGGCAGTTTGTTCATTTTTGATTTTAGGTTTATGAAAAGATTCATACAAAGTTTCATTGCTTTCAGCCTTTTTTTCTTATCCCTCAGCCTGGTGTTAGGCGTTACATTTCTTGAATATCACAATCTAAACCTGATTGGTGATCTGCCTCCACCAAATCTTTCGAACAGCTTTTCACTTAATGAAAAGCTTCGCTTTCTTCGGGACAAACCAAAAGATGCTGAGGTCATTGCACTCGGTTCGTCAATGACCTTGAACAATCTGAATAGCGAAGTGTTGGTGAAGGCCCTTGGCACTAACAAGTATTTGAACGTGGGCGCTTGGGGTGCCTCATTTACAGATAATTATCAACTATTGAAAGTGCTCGGGCAAACTTATCCGTCTATGAAAACGCTTATTATTAGCAGTAATCTGATTGATTTTCAACATGGAGTTAAGTCCGCAGACTACAAAGTAATCGCGGATTATCTTAACCCTTCTAAGTTCAGAATTGATCAATACTATCTTTACCATGCGAATATGAAATACTTCGTGAATAATTACCCTTATACCCGGCTGGTGAGAACGCATTCACAAGATTACTTCTATGTCGGATTCGACAACTTTGGAGCTGTTAATTTAGATGGTGAAAATTTTCACATCACAAAAGAACGTTGGGAACTCGCTTTTTTGAATGACAAGGTTGACCTTGAGCAGTACAGCTATTTGGATAGTATATCCAGTTATTGCCGGAATAGAGGTATTAAGTTGATTTTCTGCCAAAATTCTTATCGGATGAAAATGAAACAGCGCTTTGATGAAAAAAGACTCAAGATGATCAACGATCATGTTGAAAAGGTTTCAAGTATGCTAGCAAGAGACCACCACATTTTCGTTGATGCAGGAGAAAGAGACTGGGATGACGGGCTATTTGTTGACGCCATACACCTCAATCGCGTGGGCACCGAACAAGTTACTGCCTATTGGTTCAACAAAATTAAACCCCTGCCCAAAAATGAACAAGTATTAACATTAACCCAGGTCAAAGTCAGCATGAACTAGGACCTTTCATTTTCTTAAATTGGCTAGGCTTTAGTAATTAGAACGAACAGTACTTGCCACGGGAAATTTATGGAGTGGGTAGATCCTGCTTTTGATAGGTTGGTTTCAAAAATCCTTGTTCAGCAACTTTTCAAGCTCACCAAAGGAAACGTTCATCCTTACCCGACCTTGTTTAGCATAAGCAATTTCACCAGTCTCTTCAGAAACGATCACAGCTACTGCATCTGTATTCTCTGAAATTCCAATGCCTGCCCGGTGGCGCAAGCCAAATTGCGGAGGTAAAGTATCGTTGTCTGTTAGCGGAAGAATACAGCTTGCACTCTTGATTTTATTCTCGGAAATAACCACAGCTCCATCGTGCAGAGGACTGTTTTTTTGGAAAATGCTCTCCAATAATCTTTTGGAAATTCTGGAGTCAATAGTTTCGCAGCTGTTTGCGAATAGCTGATCATCGTAATACTTCACAAATACAATCAGCGCACCGGTACGGCTTTTCTTCATGCTTTTACAAGCTTCAATGATCGGCCTGATTCGCACAAGATTATTTACCTCTATGGTTTTGCTGCCGAAAAGGTAGCCCCACCAGGCTTTGTTCTTCTGTAAAAAAGTATTCTTTCCAATAAGCAGGAGGAAGCGCCTTATTTCAGGTTGAAAGATGATGATTAGCGCAATTATCCCAACATCCATAAACTTCTTTATGATTGTCGAAAGCATGTTCATGTGCAGCTTATCCACAACAAACCAAAAGATCAGGATCATAAACATCCCTAGAAGCAGGTTTACAGCAAGTGTATTTTTGATCAGACTGTAAACATAGTAGATCAGCATGGCAACCAGAAAGATGTCTACTACATCCGTTGCGGTGATCTTTATGAAATCGAAATCAAAATCTAAACCTTTCATTCTGGCAATTTAAGTAAAATAAATCAACGTCGTTGCGTACGTTCAACCAACTTTAAACACTCCAAAGCAGGGGTAACATCGTGCACACGCAAGATGCTGGCACCTTTTTGCAGTGCGATGGTATTGAGTACGGTTGTCCCGTTTAGTGCATCTGCCGGGTCGACCTTCAAGAACTTCGAAATCATAGATTTACGCGAGAAACCAACAAGAAAACTCAACCCGAAAACTTTTAAATCTTCCAAATGGTTCAGCAATTCATAACTATGATCTCTTGTTTTAGCAAAGCCGAAGCCGGGATCAAGAATAATATCTTTTACACCAAGCGCCCTAAGCTTCGCTACTTTCTCAGAAAAGTAGTTCACAACCTCTAACACCACATCATCGTAATGTGCCTCCTGAGACATCGTTTGTGGCGTGCCCTTCATGTGCATGAGAATATAGGGGACCTGCAGCTTGCCTACCATCTCAAACATGCCCGGATCAAGTGTTCCTCCCGAGATGTCATTGATAATGTGCGCTCCAGCCTTTACACCTGCTTCAGCAACCGCGGCACGAAAGGTGTCAATTGATAAGATGGCTTCAGGATAGGTTGCAACCAGCGCTTCAACTACTGGTACAATCCGGTCCAATTCTTCCTGTTCGCTCAGGTCCGAAGCCCCTGGCCGAGAAGAGTAAGCCCCAATGTCTATAATTGTTGCGCCTGCTTTCAGAAATTCTCCGGCTTTTTGTAATGCCTCGTCAACAGATGCAGTGCGGCTGGCTGAATAGAAGGAGTCGGGGGTAATGTTGAGAATTGCCATCACCCGCGGAGTGCCGAGATCAAATAATCTGCCATTGACGTTGAGTGTCGTCTTTCGGTTTAAAAATGTATCTTTAGCCATGTTTTAATGCAAAAATACAGTATTAGGACAGCTTTAGACTAAATTTTTCATTGTTTTGGCAAAAGATACCTCATTAGAATACGACGAAGTAATTGCGGTTTGCAAGTCACTTTTCCTCAAAAAAACCAAAGATTACGGTACCGCCTGGCGCATCCTCCGGTTGTCCTCAATTACCGACCAGATCTTCATCAAAGCCCAAAGAATTCGCACACTGGAAGAAACAAAAGTGAATAAGGTGGGTGAAGATATCACTTCGGAATACATCGGTATTGTAAATTACTGCGTTATTGCTTTGATGCAAATGGACCTAAGTGCCGAAGATCCATATGAACTGAATGTTGATCTGGTACAGAACCTGTTTGAAAAGCAAATTAACGTCACTAAAGAGCTGATGTTTGCTAAAAACCATGATTACGGAGAGGCTTGGCGCGATATGCGTATTAGTTCCTTAACGGATCTGATCTTAATGAAAATCCTGCGGGTAAAACAGATTGAAGATAATGCTGGTCAAACTGTCGTATCGGAAGGTATTGCAGCAAATTACCAGGATATGATAAATTATGCTGTTTTCGCTTTGATAAAGCTTGGGCTGAAATAAACCGACACCATGAAGAACATCGCTTTAAATTTTTCCCGCGGTTTAGTGGGCCTGCTTTTTATACTTTCTGGCTTGATTAAAGCCAATGATCCAATGGGATTCGGTTATAAACTGCAGGAATATTTTGATGTTTTTCATATACCATTTCTAGGCGAATTTGCTACTGGCATTGCCATGTTGCTCTGTATTTTAGAGATTGTATTAGGCGTGTTGCTGCTCTGCGGCTTCTGGAGCAAGCAGGTAACTTTAGCCTTACTGGTAACCATAATCTTTTTTACTTTCCTGACCTTTGTTTCTGCAGTGTTTAAGGTAGTGACTTCTTGTGGCTGCTTCGGAGATGCAATTCCGTTGACCCCATGGCAATCCTTTGGAAAAGATCTGGTACTCTTGCTGATGATCATCTATCTGTACCTCAATCGCACCAGAATATCGCCATTTACAAAGACCTCGAAGCCAGCGATCGTCACTCTCCTTGTAGTAACAGCACTATCGTTTGCTTTCACGTTATATACCTTTTATGCGCTTCCAGTTGTTGATTTTCTACCTTATAAAATCGGTAACAACGTGCCGGAATTGATGAGAATCCCGGCAGGGGAGAAAGGTGACGAGTTTGAAATTNNTGAACGACAAGGAATACATGAAGTCTGGAATCTGGGAAGATGAAAACTGGACAATAGTGGGTGATCCAGAACGTCGTCTCGTGAAAAAGGGTTACGATATTAAGATCAAGGATCTAAATATTTCAGATGCTTCTGGTACAGATTATACCAAAGAATTGATCGAAAATCCATATTACAACCTCGTGGTGGTAGCTTATGATCTACGGAAGACAGACACTGCCGCATTTGGAAACATCAATGCCCTGGCGCTGAAGGCAGCAGAGGAGTTCAATGTGCGAACGATTATGTTGACCTCTAATGCCGCTCAGGATGTGCAAACGTTTGGCGAAAAGCATAAGCTTTTTATAGAGGTTTTTTATGCAGATGCCGTGCCCTTGAAAAGTATGGTACGCTCCAGCCCAGGCTTAATCTTATTTAAAAATGGGGTAGTGGTGAATAAATGGAGCGCGAATTTTCTGCCGGATTATGAAAAATTAAAGCAGCAATATTTTAATAAATAAATATGTGGCCATACATTCTTAAGAAGTTTCTTTATGGCTTGGCAGTCATGGCAGGAGGAATCGTAGTTATCTTCCTGTTGTTCAATGTGCTCCCTGGCGATCCGGCTAGAATGACCATGGGGCAACGTGCAGACGTACAGTCGCTGGAAGCTGTAAAAAAAGAGTTTGGCTTGGATAAATCTAAACCTGTCCAGTTCTTTCTGTATCTGAACGACTTATCACCGATTGGGCTTCATGGAAAAGATCAACAACAGAAATATAACTATGTTAAACTTGTGGCGTTTGGTGACGACGTTATTGCGTTAAAAGTGCCATACCTACGCCGCTCGTATCAAACTAAGCGGGATGTTACCACAATTCTGGCGGAGACAGTGCCGAATACCTTTATCCTTGCTGCTACAGCTATGGTCTTTGCAACAGTTATAGGCGTGTTCCTGGGGATACTTTCAGCCGTTCATCGGGACAGCTGGATTGATCATGCAGCAAATTCTTTTGCCATACTGGGCATTTCGGCACCTTCCTTTTTTGCAGGAATCATCATCGCCTGGCTGTTTGGCTTTGTATTAAGCGACTATACCGGACTGAACATGTCAGGCAGCTTATACAGCTACGATCCTTTTGAAGGGGAGATCATGACCTGGAAAAACTTATGGCTGCCAATGATCACGCTTGGTTTAAGGCCTTTAGCCATAATCGTGCAGCTAACGCGCAGTGCCATGCTGGATGTACTTGCACAGGATTACATTCGCACGGCCAGGGCCAAGGGACTTGGCAGAAATGCCATTATCTATAAGCACGCTTTAAAGAATGCAATGAATCCGGTCATTACCGCCATATCGGGGTGGTTTGCATCATTGCTTGCAGGATCGTTCTTTGTTGAGTACATCTTTGGATATAATGGCCTAGGGAGGGCGACCGTGTTTGCTTTGGAGATGTCAGATTTCCCAGTCGTAATGGGGTCCATTCTTTTTATCGCGTTTGTATTCGTGGTGATCAATATCCTGGTAGATGTATTATATGCCTTTGTAGATCCACGGGTGAAGCTGGCATAGTCTAGCTTCCTTAAACAAGAATTTCAAGATGAAAATATTTTTAATCGGCTTTATGGGTAGTGGGAAAACTACTTCCGGAAAACGCTTGGCAACCGCCTTGAATTATCCATTTTTTGACCTCGATCATCAGATTACCGCGGCAACAGGGATGTCCATTCCGGCGTATTTTGCTGAACATGGAGAAGATGCATTCCGCCTGCTGGAGAAAGAAACCCTTCAGACGTATGCATATCCCGACGACTGCGTGATTTCCACTGGAGGAGGCACACCTTGTTATTTCGATAATATGAATTGGATGAATAGGAGTGGTATAACGGTTTTCATCGATATGCCGCCGGTTGCCCTTGCGAAAAGGTTGGAACAGGGAAAACATAAAAGGCCCTTGTTAAANNCCGATCAACTGGTTGAATTTATTCGGGAGAAGCTGAATGACCGCTTACCTTTCTACAAAGACGCTAGAGTGATTATCAACGGCGTAAGCCTGTCAACAGAGTCGCTTCATTCGGCAGTGCAAAATGCTGCGGCTAAATAGGTAGCCAGATATCTGCTGATTGGTTCTGCAGAAATGAGGAGAATTCTTCTCTTGGTGGCAGATTCAAATAGGGGTAGGTTACTTTTGAAAGATAAAGACCCTGAGGATGTGCTGGTGTAATCAGCTCGGGGGTTTCTCTGGAGATCAGATAATGTTCAAAGCCGTCCACACTTAACTGCCCCTTACCAACTTTCAAAAGTTGTCCCATAATAATACGGATCATCTTACTAAGAAATCTGTTGGAGGAGATCTGAAACCGTAATTTCTCGCCGCTTTTGTCGGTTAAAAGATCGGCNNGCTCATATTTATCCGGACTGGTACAAAAACAGCGGTAATCCTTGTATTTTGGTAAAAGATCCACGGCCCGCTTCATCTCGTCAAACCGTAAATCGTTTAGTAAGTAATAGGAGCTCAGCCCGTGTAAAAAGGGGTTTTTGTAGGTGTGCAGAAAATAATCGTAGGAACGTTTTACGGCATCAAACCTGGCATGGCGCTGTGCATCTACCGGTATGATGTCGAATATCGCAATATTGTGCGGCAGGAGTTTGTTGAGCCGGAACATCAGATCGAAATCCCATTCCTGCTCAACATCCATATGAAAGAAAAACTGACTGGCATGCACATGAGCGTCTGTTCTGCCACAGCCGATGATGGCTACCGGTGTTTTAAGTGCCTGACTCAGGAATTTCTCCAAAACACCTTGCACATTTGAAACACCCGGTTGCTTCTGCCAGCCACCATAATGCAGGCCATTATAGCCAATATGAACGAAATACCTCAATTGCTATCTTTTTCCTGCTCTTTTATTCAATTCATCAATCGGCATACTAATGATACGGCCGACTTTCTTCTTCCCCTTGTAGGTAACCACTTTAAACATCGTGGCATCTTTTGGTGGCGTTAGTTTACCGGTGTATTTTGGATAGAAACGATCTGGTTCGGAGTTGTCAAAACTGTAATAGATATCCATACCAGGTGCCTCCATGCTTAGATCTATCACTAAAGATCGATCAGTGGCTCTTGAAGCTTTGAATATGGGATCGTAAACACTTGGAGAATATTTAGTTTCAGCAAGGTCAAGACGGTCAAAGTGGTCCTCTACTTTGCTGAAGAAGTTGTTCCAGTTCTTTTTCGCTGATGGCGACCATACCGATTCTGCAATGGCCATTCCTCTTGGCCAAGTCATGTATTCCGCCTGGCGAATGTTATAAACCTGTTCAGTCCATAGGTTCGCCTGTCCACCTTTAATTAACTTAGGGTCTACGCCTTTTGGCACTGGCTCAAATTCGTATGAAGTGTTCAAGCGTAGGGTTGCATAAATTTTTGGCTCTGTAACGGGGTCACCTTGCATATAATCAATGTAAGCGTAGGTGGTAGGGCTCATCACC
>DDAD01000134.1 GCA_002333205.1 Pedobacter sp. UBA2067 | reverse complement strand
TGCTGATGTATTCTGTTTTAAAATCACGTGCACTGGAACCACCAAGAACCACAACTGCCACTTCAGACGCCTGGGCGGCCTTCACCGCAGCAGCGATATCCACATTGCTGGTATCACGGATGTCGCAGCCTTTAACATAGTTGATCTTAACATTTGCTGGCAACTTCGTCTTAATACCTTTTAGTGGGGTAATAATATTTTCTTCTGCTTGTGGTGCAGTGTAGTCGCCGAGCTGGTTGTAGACGTTATCCGCGTTTGGCCCGATTACGGCGATGGATTTGATCTGCTTGCTAAGTGGCAGCGCTTGCTTTTCATTTTTCAACAGGATCATAGATTCCTGCGCAACTTCGCGGGCGACAGCAATAGCAGCCTGGTCGCGCACCTGCTTTTTCGCTTTATCTGGATTTACATAGGGATGCTCAAATAAGCCCATCTGGAATTTCAGTCTAAGTACACGCTTCACAGCTTCGTCTAGCGTTGCCTGCTGTACGGTATTGCTTTTTATTGATTCACCGAGTTGTGCATAGGCAGTGCCACCAAGGTCGTTATCCACACCAGCATTGATTGCCAGTGCTGCAGCTTCCGCTAAGGAACCAGCAATGCCATGGTTACCTGCCAGCCCATTCACGCTTCCAAGGTCGGAAACGACGAAGCCTTCGAAGCCCCACTGCTCACGCAGAATATCTTTTAACAGGAATGGGTTTGCCGTGCAGGGTACTCCATCAATGGCATTGTAGGCAGTCATGATCGATAAGGCACCGGCTTCCACTGCAGCTTTAAACGGCGGCAAATAGCTCTGATACAACTCCCGCTGTCCAACACTCACTGGTCCGCCGTTATGGCCGCCTTCCGGTACCCCGTAGGCCGTGAAGTGCTTCAAGGTAGAGATGACGTTTACCCCACTGCCAATGTTGCTGCCCTGAAAGCCCTTCACCATAGCAGCGCCCATCCTGCTGTTCAGGAAAGGATCTTCGCCGTAGGTCTCTTCCACCCGGGACCATCTTGGCTCTCTGGCCAGATCCAGCACCGGCCCATAGCCAATGTGACCGCCCTGCAGCCTGGCTTCGCGGGAGATCGTTGCTGCCATCCTGCCGATCAGGGTTGGGTTCCAGGTACTGCCCTGCCCAATGGCCGTCGGAAAGACCGTCGTACCAATGGCCATGTGCCCATGTGGACATTCTTCAGCAATGAAAATCGGGATGCCCAGCCGGGTATTTTCCAGATTATATTTCTGCAGCATGTTTGTGGCCTGTGCCGCAGTATAGGGGTTCAGTCCTGTGGCAAGCGTCTTCTGCGTCCACGGATCCGCCCGCAGCGTTGCCCATAAGTTACCAACTTTATGGTCGGCCAACGCCTTTTTAAACTTCTCGGAAACACTGATCTTGTCCCCGGATTTATCGTACATCTCCCAACCCAGATGGGTTACCAGCTGGCCCAATTTCTCCTCCACCGTCATCCGGCCAAGCAAGTTTTCTACCCGTGCATCAATAGTTGCTTTTGCATTTTTATACAGGGGCTTTTGCTGAGCACTGGCCAGCCGGGGCATGAGGGTAATAAAAGTGAAGAATATCAGGATAGGAAGGCGGGCTTGGGAATTCATCATATAGGTGTTACTTCGAAGATTTACTTGCTGATTGTATGTTCAGGATGCACTTTTTATTTCCGGATGCCGAGTTCAGCAATCGTTATACCTTTACCATCCAGGCTACGTTTTCCAACAAAGCGGATGTAGCGCGCCTGCACTTTTTCTTTCAAGCTGATGACCTGCTCTATCGGGTTCGCGCGTATGTTGGAGAATTCCCCTGAGGCCACCTCCCGGTAGGTCTTTCCGTCTTCACTTACATAGAAGCTATACTGATCTNNGGAAAACCTAAGTCGATATCAATATTTGCAGGTTTAAAACCAGCACTGCTTTCGGCGCTCCAGAGGGTAGCAGGGTTGCCGTCGACAGCGTTCTGAACCTGCTCGCCCGCAGTAGAAGCAATAACTTTCCAACCACCTTTACTAACCTCGCCTGCATTGGCAGTAACCTGGGCCCGGGCTGTCTCCAGGCGCTTCGGCTCCATATACAAGCCGAAGTCGCTCACCGCGATGCTCACGGGAGATTTACGGATATGCAACCGCAGTTGCTTTGCTTTCACAGGTTCCGAAAGACGGATCAAGCGATTTGCGCCGATGCTGGTTGCTGCACCAATCTTCGTCCACTTGTTGTCCTGCAATGCTTCAACCTCCACAGCTTCGATGCGCTGTCCGAGTTTAATATTTTCCCTCAGGCGGATCACGTTGAAGGTCCGTTCTTCTGGCAGCACCAGTGTTAATGTGGGCGTATGTACCGCATCATCCGTGCTCCAGTACGAATAGCGATCCTCATCGAGCAAGTTCAGCGGACCGAACTTAGCGGTACTATTTCCCCGGATATTAGACGCTTTAAGTGTTGCTCCCTTGGCCAGGTTTTCTTTGAAGGTTTCCTGTACCAACTCACCGAAGCCTTTTAAAGCATTTACATCGGTATCATCCAGCAGTCCATCGCGGTTGGGCGATAAACCAAGATCCAGGTTGGCGCCGCGGCCTACGCTCTTGTAATACAGGTCCATTAAGACTGCAGGCGATTTTACCTGATGGTTCTGGCTGGCATGATAAAACCATCCCGGCCGAAGGGATACATCGGCCTCTGCCGGCATCCAGTATTTACCATTTCTGGTGCCTTCAATACCTCTAAGGTGCTGTACATAGCCGTTTGCTGGTGTTTTGCCAGCGTCTGGTGCCAGCGGCGTATAAGTTGCCCAGCTGGTTTCCCCTGCATGACCCTCCTCATTGCCCACCCAACGTACATCGGGGCCGACATCGCCAAAGATCACCGCACCAGGCTGCATTTTCCGGGTGATGGCCCAGGTATTCGGCCAGTCGTAATATGTCGTGCGGTCGATCTTACGGGCTTCATTTGCACCACCATAGTAGCCATCTCCCCCGTTCGCACCGTCGTGCCAGGAGATAAACAGCTTACCATAGTTGCTGTACACTTCCCGCAGCTGCTCACGATAGATCTCCAGGTATTTCGGCGTGCCGTAATGTGGACTGTTGCGGTCCCATGGCGAAACATAAACCCCCAGCTTCATGCCCAGTGCGTCACAGGCCTCGCGGTATTCCTGCAGCATATCTCCTTTTCCATCCTTCCATGGGCTATTGCTGATGTTGTGTTCCGTGGTCTTAGTTGGCCAGATGCATAAACCGTCATGGTGTTTAGCAACAACAACCACACCTTTAAATCCAGCAGCTTTCGCTGCAGCCACAATCTGTTTTGCATCAAACTTCACCGGGTTCAGAATCTTCGGGTCTTCATCTCCAAAGCCCCATTCTTTATCCGTATAGGTATCTACCCCGAAGTGAATAAGTGCATACATTTCCATTTCGTGCCATTCCAGTTGTGCTGGAGTTGGTATAGCGCCATAGGGTTTAGGTGCCGACTGGCTGAAGCCGAACAAACTGGACATGCATATCAGCGAGGATACGCATAGGGATTTTGAAAGAGTGGTTCTTTTCATGCTTAGGTTTTTAACTGATATCTTCCTCAGCCTCCTCAATTCTGGTGGGCTGTATGGCAAGCTGGTATTTATCTTCATCAAATTCTTGCTCACTTTTAGCAATCACAATAGTGGCTATGCCATTACCGATCATGTTGGTGATGGCCCGCGCTTCAGACATAAAGCGATCTACGCCAAGCAGAATAGCGATATGTTCTACCGGCATAATCTTCAGTGCCGTTAATGTAGAGGCCAGTACAATAAAGCCGCTGCCCGTTACGCCAGCAGCACCTTTGGAGGTTACCATCAGCACCGCCAGAATGGTTAACTGCTGACCAAGATCTAAGGGCACATGGAAAACCTGTGCCAGGAAGATCACGGCCATGGACAGGTAAATCGCTGTTCCATCCAGATTAAAGGAGTACCCTGTCGGGATAACCAGTCCTACGACCGACTTTTTACAACCAATGGCTTCCATTTTCTGCATCATGCTTGGCAACACAGATTCTGAAGACGAGGTTCCAAGTACGATCAGGATTTCCTGGCGGATGAACTTCAGGTAGCTCCATAGGGAGAATTTATAATAACGGCAGATGCCATTTAGGACCACAAAGATGAAAAGGAAGCAGGTCAGGTACACGGAGCCCATCAGCTTGGCCATAGGCAAAAGCGTATGCAGACCGTAAGTACCCACACTATAGGCCATGCCCCCGAAAGCACCAATCGGTGCGAGGCGCATCACGATCTTCATGATGTTGAAGAATACTTTAGAGACTTTATCCAGGCCCCTCAACACAGAAGCACCTTCAGCGCCCATCTTGTTCAGCCCATAGCCGAAAAGGATGGCAAAGAAAAGTATCTGCAGAATATCACCTTTGGTAAATGATTCGAAGATGTTTTTGGGAATGATGTGGAAGAAGAACTCCGTCCAGTCGATACTTTCACCCTGTTCTGTGTAGGATTTGATCTTGGAGACGTCACCATCCGCAGCCGGGACACCTACACCAGGTTTCAGTACATTGGCCACAACCAGTCCGATGGCGATGGCCAGTGTGGAAACGATCTCAAAGTAAAGCAGTGCTTTTCCACCCACACGGCCAACCTTTTTCATATCGCCCATATGGGCAATACCTAAAACAATGGTCAGGAACACGATTGGTGCGATCAGCATGGTGATCAGGTTAATGAAGCCCTGACTGATCAGCTTAGCCTGCGCTGCGAAGCCAGGAACAAATGTACCCACCAGAATACCGAGGGTAATTGCAAAAAGCACCTGGAAAGTTAGATTCGCAGCAATTTTCTTCATTTGCCGATATTACGAATTTTGGCGCATTTACCAGCAAGGCGCAAGTACCTGATTCGTTACCTAAACAAATGTTTTTCAGTTAATGGCAGCTTATTGATAGCTAGCGGGACAGGCAGGCTAGGTTGCTATACCGCCAGAATAAAACTGCAGGTCGTACAAACGTTTGTAGTAGCCGTCAAATTTTAGCAGCTCCTGGTGCGTACCCTTTTCTTTGATCTCGCCCTTGTCGAGCACAATGATCAGGTCTGCCTTTTGGATGGTGGACAACCTGTGCGCAATGACGATTGCCGTACGACCACTCATCAGGTTATCAATAGCATGCTGGATCAGCAGCTCTGTTTCGGTATCTACAGAAGAGGTCGCCTCGTCCAGCACCAGAATAGATGGATTATAGACCAATGCACGGATAAAGGAGATCAGTTGCGCTTGTCCGGCAGACAAGGTAGATCCACGCTCCATTACATTATACTCGTACCCCCCGGGTAGTCGTTGGATAAAGTCGTGCGCACCGACCTTCTTCGCCGCATCCACCACCTCTTCCATCGTAATGTCGGGGTTGTTCAGCGTGATATTATTGAAGATGGTATCTGAAAACAGGAACACATCCTGCAGTACCGTTGCGATATTGCTCCTCAGGCAGTCGAGATCATATTTATGAATATTCACGCCGTCAACCAGCACCTCGCCTTTCTGGATCTCATAAAAGCGGTTCAGAATATTGATGGTGGAAGATTTACCAGCGCCAGTAGCACCTACAAGCGCCACGGTCTGCCCTGCTTTTACTTCAAAGCTCAGGTCTTTTAACACATATTGCTCCTCATTGTAGGCAAACCAAACGTTTTTGAAGGCAATCTCACCCTCCATAGTTACCGGTTTATAAGTACCTGTGTTGCTGGTCAGCTCGTCGGTATCCAATACTTTAAACACGCGCTCTGCGCCTACCATACCCATTTGTAGGGTATTAAATTTATCCGCAAGCTCTCGTATCGGGCGGAATAACATGCTGATGTACAACAGGAACTCGGTAATGGTACCCGGCGTTACATCCATTGGCTTCTCCAGAATACTCTTGGCACCATACCAAACCAACAGCCCCATAGACATGGCAGAGATGATCTCCACCACCGGGAAAAAGATGGAATAGTACCAATTGGAGCGGATGTTCGCGTCGCGATAACGGGAGTTGATCTTTTTGAACTTCCGGTATTCCTGTTCCTCACGGGCGAAATATTGGATGATGGAAATGCCGGTGATGTGCTCTTGCAGGTAGGTGTTGAGGTTGGACACCTCGGTCCGGATCTCCTGGAAAGCCGACTTAATGGCTTTTTGAAAAATGGATGTAGCTACGATCAGCAAAGGCAATGGCAGTAGCACAATGATGGTCAGCGCTACATCCCGGTATAACATTACAGCAATGATCACGATCACCATCAGCACATCTCCAATGATCACGATCAGTCCTTCAGAAAAAATATCTGCAATGGTCTCCAGATCGGAAACCGTACGGGTAATCAGCTGCCCTATTGGGGTGCGGTCAAAAAACTTCAAGCGTAGTTTGGTGATGTGGTTAAACACCGCAATACGGAGATCTTTGATGGCCGACTGTCCTAAAGTGTTGGTTAATAAAGTGTGGCTGTACTGGATAACACTTTGCAATACCAGCAGTACAATCATCAGTATGGTCATATTTAGCAAGCCTTGATAATCCCCTTTAAGGATGTGCTCGTCTAAAGTATATTTAATCAGAAATGGCCTTACTGGCGCCACAAGGGCCAATAGAATCGTCAGGACAACGGAATAGATGAAAATGTTCTTGTAAGGTTTTACATATTGAAAAACCCTTTTTAACAAGTTTATGNNGACATTTTACTTTACAAATGGGTAAGTCACGCGAACCAGATACAGCCCACAAGCTGGTACCGATTGTCCTGCATTACTCCGGTTTTTACTATTAATAATATCCGCAATGGCTTCCACAGCGATTTCCTTCTTCCCTACGCGGATCAGCGTTCCAACAATTGCGCGTACCATATTCCGTAGGAACCGGTCGGCCTCAATGCTGAATACTAAACCATCTTCGGTCCACTCAAACTTTGCATGTGTAATCTTGCAGTTGTTGGTAAAGGTTTGGGTGTTCGACTTACTAAAACACGAGAAGTCGGTATATTGTTGAATGATTTCTGCAGCCTTATTCATGGCTTCTATATCCAATTCTCCTTTAAACAACCAGGAACGGTGCAGTTTAAAGGGGTCTTTATGAAAATGCAGATAATATTTATAAGCACGGGCAGTGGCGTGAAAGCGGGCATGTGCATCAGGCTCCACCAAAAAGATCCGCTTAATGGCGATATCATAGGGCAACAGCGCGTTGATACTACCTACATAGGTATTCACCTTCTCGGCATCTACGTCCTGCAAATCTACATGCGCAAAAAACTGCGTAGCATGAACACCCGTGTCGGTGCGACCACATCCCAGCGAACTAACCGGCTGCCTGAAGAAAGTGGTAAGCGCTTTATCCAGACATTCCTGCACAGTCAATGCATTTGGCTGGATCTGCCAGCCATGATACGCTGTACCATTGTAAGCCAGTTCTATGAAAAAACGATTTGAAGTCACTCCTGCAAAAGTAGTTGTTTAACTACACAAACGTAATCTCCTGTTATTCGCTTTTCATATAAAAATGTATTTTTGATCAAAAAAACAGATCCCAATGATACAAAGAATACAAACCGTTTGGTTTTTCCTGGCCGCCTTAAGTATATCCTTACTCCTGATGACGCCGATTGTGAGCAAAGTGGTTAATGACTCGGAATACTGGATTAATGCCATCGGACTTTATCAGCAGACGAATGGTAAAACGGTGATAGATCTTTTCATCCCGTTGGCCATCCTAACCATCCTAAGTGCAGTACTTTTATTGTTCACGATATTTAGCTTCCGGGATCGGAAAAAGCAAAAGAACTTCGCATTGATCAGCCTGATCTTTATCGTAGTTTTGTCAGTTTTGACATACATCTATGTTGCTAAGATGCCCGGCGGACTGGAAGGTGTAAGCTACAAACTTGGTGCATTCCTTCCATTAATTTCCATCATATTCATCGGTTTAGGCGTCCGCGGCGTCAATAATGACGAGAAGCTGATCAAATCAGCCGACAGGCTCCGTTAAGAATAACTTCTAAACAGCTGATTTTTAATTCAGTATAAGCAAACAGCCAATCCTCGATTGGCTGTTTTTATTTCCTTATCACTCAATGAAATACGAATAAAAAACCATACCTTTGCGGCTTAATTAAAAAAGTTAAAATGAATAACCCATTCAAATTATTGGGGATAAGTGATGACGTTGTTAATGCTGTAACGGATTTAGGTTTCGAAAATCCAACACCTATTCAGGAGCAAGCTATTCCTGTATTGTTAGAGGGCAGTAACGACTTTGTTGGTTTGGCCCAAACAGGAACAGGAAAGACAGCCGCATTTGGATTGCCGCTGATTGAGCTTATCGACTTTAAGCTCAACAAGCCTCAGGCATTGATTTTATGCCCTACAAGAGAGCTTTGTTTGCAGATTGCGAGCGACATCAAGAATTACTCAAAAAACATCTCTGGTGCTAGCGTGGTTGCCGTTTACGGTGGCGCGAACATTATGCAGCAATTGCGTGAGATTAGAAACGGTGTACAAATTGTTGTGGCTACACCGGGCCGTATGTTAGACATCATTGGCCGTAAAGCAATAGACTTCTCTAGCGTGAAGTATGTTGTATTAGACGAAGCTGATGAAATGTTAAACATGGGCTTCCAGGAAGACATTAACGAAATTTTGTCTACAACACCTGACGATAAAAAAACATGGTTGTTTTCTGCTACTATGCCTCCTGAGGTTAGAAGAATAGCAAGAAACTACATGGACAACCCTACGGAATTAACCATGGGTACCAAAAACACTGGTAACGTAAATATTGAGCACGAGTACTACCAGGTACGTGCAAGAGATAAATATGCTGCCCTTAAACGTATTGTCGATTTCAACCCTGAAATCTTTGCCGTTGTTTTCTGTAAAACTAAACTGGATACCCAGGATGTTGCAGAGCACTTAATCAAAGATGGTTACAATGCAGATGCGCTACACGGTGATTTGTCTCAACAACAACGTGATAAAGTAATGCAACGTTTCCGCGACCGCAACATGCAATTATTAATTGCTACTGACGTTGCAGCCCGTGGTATCGACGTAAACAATGTTACCCACGTAATCAACTACTCTTTACCTGACGAAATTGAAAGCTACACACACCGTAGCGGTCGTACTGGTAGAGCTGGTAAAACAGGTATTTCTATCTGTATCATCAACTCTAAAGAGATTGGTAAAATCCGTCAGATTGAAAGAATCATTGGTAAACAATTTACCAAAGCTGAACTTCCTACAGGCTTTGATGTTTGTGAGAAACAACTATTCTCTTTAATCCACAAAGTACAAAACGTAGAAGTTAACGAAAGCCAGATCGATCAGTACATCCCTAGAATTATGGATGAGTTTGCTGAATTGAGCAAAGAAGACGTGATCAAACGTTTCGCTTCTCTGGAGTTTAACCGCTTCTTAGAGTACTACAAAAATGCACCTGATCTTAATGCAGCAGCAGATGAGCGTGGTGTACGTGGCGAAAGAGCGGAGCGTGGCGAACGTGGTTCAAGAAGCAGCGAAGGTTATACCCGTCTGTTCATCAACCTTGGTTCAGTAGATGATTTCACCCGTGGCGACCTGTTATCTTTCGTTTGTAATAACGGTAAGATCAGCGGTAAAAACGTTGGTAAAATCGACCTTAAAGGTGTTTACTCATTCTTCGAAGTTGAAAACGAAGCTGTTGATTCACTATTCAATAACTTTAAAGGTATTGAATTCAACAACCGCGGTGTTAGGATTGAAAAGTCTGGTGATGCTCCGGTTAGCAGCGACAGAGGCGAACGCAGAAGCGGTGGTTACGGTGGCGGTGGTCGTCGTGATGGCGGTGAACGCAGAAGCTACGGTGGCGGCGGCAGACGCGAAGGCGGTAACAGCGGTGGTGGTTTCAGAGATTTCTCTGGCCGTAGCCGTGACGACAAAGCTGGAAGCGGAAGACGTGAAGGCAGTGGCGATAGAAGANNAAAAAAGGCGGATCAATGATCCGCCTTTTTTTATGCACATACTTTTCAACAGTATGTTCAGAAGTGTTTAGAAGTTCAATGCCAATCTCGTAAATACGTACCTTCCTAGGAAGCCAAATTGTGGCGCCTGATTTGGATACAGAATACCAGAAGTACCCTGACTGCTTAACAACAGCTGCGCTGGATACACATCAAACACGTTGTTTGCACCAACTGTCAGCTTCAGGTTCTTGGTCAGGTTATAACCAGCACCCAAATCTGTTACCACGCGGCCTGGCAAGGTTTGGCGGTTAGCCTCCACATTGGTTGGTTGCAGGATCTCTCCAAAGTAAACGTTCCTTACAAAAGCATTCCATTTATTCCAGGAGTAATCTAAACTCAGGTTAGTCTTAATTCTTGGCGTAACACGCTCAATCAAAATTCGGCTGGCCTGATCCAGGTAAGTGCTTTCTTTTCCAACCAACAGCGGTGAAGCGTGTACATCACCTACAATCTCGGTCTTGGTGAATGTATTTGCCAGATCTGCCCTGAACATACCATTACCCAGCGGTGTACTGTAACTAAATACCGCATCAATACCCATGGTTCTGGTATCAACTGCATTGGCGAAGAACCTTGCAGTAGTCGCATTGGCTAAACGCAGCAGGTCGTACNNATCCTGCGGTGTCGCATCCGGCGCATTGCTGCCACTAAACTGACCGGTATAGATCACACGGTCATTGATGTTTACCAGGTAACCATCCACTGTGATTTTGAACTTACCCAAGTTGCTGGTGAAACCAAGACTATAACTGTCTGAGGTTTCCTCTTTCAACTTTGGAATACCCAATAGTTGTGCTACACGGCTGTCGTTCGCGAAAGTACCAGACTCCACAAAAGCACCGTCAATAAACACGGTTGAAGTAGAGTTAAAATAGCGCTGGTGTAAAGACGGCGCTCTAAAACCAGTGTTTACTGCACCACGCAACAAGAATGCATCAGAGAACTTGTATCTGGCAGCGATCTTTCCGTTTAAAGTAGAACCGAAGTCAGAATAATTTTCAAACCTCACCGCTCCGTCTACCAGGAATTTGTCGGTAACATTCACCTCCACATCTGCATAACCTGCTATAGAGGTACGGGTTTCATTCGTTAAGTTATCTGCGCTGATGCCGGGAAAACCTTGTGCACCACCTGAATAAGGTGATCCGTTTGCAGCAAAGCGGGTCGGAATATTTCCGGTTGGCGAAGGAATGTAAACCGGGTTCTCTGGTGTTCCTGCATTGCTGGCATTGCCATAATTTACATAGGAAGCTTCCTCTCCCGGATTGATCTTATATTTCTCAAAGCGGTTTTCGACACCGAAGGCAACGTTAATACCGCTTAAAGGTCCTTCAAAGAAACGTGAGAAATCCAGGTTAGTGGTATTCTGTGTGAAATCATACCCACCAGACTCAAACGACGTTGGTGAAGCATTCAACATCGAAGCATTCAGCGTGTTGCGCGTTGCAAATTCAACGGCATTACGGCCGAAGCTATTACTGAAATCTGCTTTCCACTCCCCTAAATTACCGCGGATACCGACTGCAAAAGACTGGTCCAGGTTATTGGTGTTGATCTCCGGAAGGAAACCATTCGGATAGATCGTCGCATTGTTCTGCGTAAGCTGTCTCGGTGTCCGGTAAAATGCGGTAGAGGTACCATTACGGTAGTTTAGTCCACCGAAAGCATAAATCTCAGCTTCCTCTGCTACCGGAATAACACTGTTGAAAAACAGGGAACCACCACGGTTTTTAGATTGACCGATATTCGGCACAAAGTCTCCACGATCGAGTCCTCTTCTTGCCAGCTCCTCATCGGTAATGTCTAGTCCTGTCGGAGTTGGATATAACTCCGGATTGTTGTAATCGGTAAAGATCACACCACGGTAAGGCGTGGTTCTGGAAGCAAAATCACGAAAATCGAATGAACCTGCAAGGTTCAAAAAGCCGCCTTTATCATTCAGGGCAACACCATAATTAACGTTAGCCTGTACGGTTTCTCCATCTAAGCCATCCGAATGTTTACCAGCAAAACCACCACCAGAAACACTGGCGCTAAGTTTGTTCACATCTGAATTTAAGATAATGTTGATAACACCAGCAATCGCGTCAGAACCGTNNGATGCACCATCACGCAGGATCTCGATCCTTTTAATGGCTGATGTTGGAATGGCATTCAAATCTGTACCTACAGAGCCTTTACCCAAACTTCCATTGATGTTAATCACGGACGTCGTATGTCTTCTTTTTCCATTGATCAATACAAGCACCTGATCCGGACCAAGGCCACGCAGGGATGCCGGGTCAATGTGATCCGTCGCATCTGTTAAGCTCATCACGTTAGAAGTAAAGGAAGGCGCCACGAAGTTCAGGATCTGGTTTACGGAAACCTGCGCCACATTCGCGGTCAGTTTTTGAATATCCACGACATCCACAGGAACCGGCGTGTCCATTCTAGAGCGAGGTGCACTACGGGAACCCAGGACAACCACATTCTCCAGGTTGTTTCCACCTGCATTAATCAGGTCAAAGTCCAGCTGCTTCACTTCATCAGCAGCAACGGTAACGCTTTTTTGTTGGGTTTGGTAGCCGATGTAACTTACCGTAACCTGGTAGGTGCCGGCGGCTGGTAGTTTGAGCTCGTAACGGCCATTGGCATCCGTGCCGATTCGAATCTGGCGACCGACTACAGATACAGTAGCGCCGGTTACGGTTTGACTGCTGTCGCGGACTTCCCCGCGGATTACTTGTGCCTGGGCAGACAAGCCGATACTGCAGCACAATAAAATAAACAGGTAAAGTTTAATTTTCATATAAAATAAGCTAAGTAAAACCTATCTCTGGTATCCACCAGAAATGAGTGCAAATATACCCATTTGCATCTTTACCCTACTGAACGTGTAGTCTATTTTATACTCAAACCTATTGCGTCAAACACCTGAACTTCAGCGTGGTGTTTAGCTTAATTTTTCAGTAAGCAGCGCCATTTCCATCTGTGGTGCGTGTTTTTCATACAACACAGCATACACTGCGCGACTGATCGGCATGTCTACTTTATACTTTTTATTGATCACATGCATACAGCTTGCTGCGTAATAACCTTCCGCAATCATGTTCATCTCCAGTTGTGCGGATTTAACGGTATAGCCCTTCCCGATCATGTTTCCGAAAGTACGATTGCGACTAAATTGCGAGTAGGCTGTTACCAGCAGATCTCCCAAATAAGCAGACTCTTTAATGTCCCTGCTGATCGGATGCACGGCATTCACAAAACGGTTAATCTCCCGGATCGCATTGGAAATTAACACCGCCTGAAAGTTATCGCCATACCCTACCCCATGACAGATCCCGCTTGCAACAGCGTATATATTCTTGAGTACCGCAGCATATTCAGTACCGAAGATATCGTCAGAGACATTGGTTTTTAGATAGCGGGTATTTAGCATGGCTGCAAAATCAGTAGCAGCTTCTACGTCAAGCGAAGCAATGGTGATATAAGACAACTTCTCTAGTGCCACCTCTTCCGCGTGACAAGGCCCGCTGATCACCAGGATATCCTCAAAAGGCACTTCAAACTTCTCGTGCAGAAATTCTGCAATAATCTGGTTTTCATCAGGCACAATACCTTTGATTGCCGAAACAATCTTTTTGCCTTTAAAATCTTCAGGGGTTACATCTTTCAGCGTTTCTTTAAGGAAAGCTGCAGGCACATTCAGGATCACATATTTTGCAGCATGAATAATTTCGCAAATGTTATCTGAAATGTTTGAGGCCGGAATATTCACTTCCGCAGCACTCAGGTAGTTTGGATTATGATGATACTTTTTGATGTGTTCGATCGCATCGGTATTGCGCATCCACCAAAAGATTTCCTTTTCTTTAATGTTGTTAGAAAGCATTTTTATGATAGCCGTAGCCCAGCTACCCCCACCAATCATAGCAACTTTTGCCAGCATATTCAATAAATAAAAAGTCCCGGTTTCTGTTTAAAACCGGGACAATTTACTTAAATATTATGATTGAGGTGTTCTTACTTTTTGCCTGGATTAGCAAACAGCTGATCTTTAGAGGTCTTTTCTACCTTCATACCATCTTTCAAACGGTTCTGAATTGCAGAATATGGACCGCTTACCACTTCTGTTCCCGCTTTAAGTCCAGACTTCACTATAATGAATTGGTCGTTCTGAATGCCAGTGGTAACCTCAACTTGTTTAACGATACCATTTTCAAATGCGAAGACATATTGCTTAACGGTTTTATCCTCAAGCTTAGATTTATGTTTGTCTGAAGAGCCTTCTGTAGCAGGCGGGGCATCTTTAACTTCAGCACTTGACGAACCTTTGCTCTTATCTCCAGTGTAAACGGCCTGAATCGGAACTGAAAGTCCTTTAACAGACTCACTCATGATATCTACCGTTGCCGATAATCCGGGACGGAATGGTGAAGGCAAATCTTTTGCACCACCTTTAACATCGGTGTAAGACTCTGCAAGAATTCTGATCTTCACAACGAAGTTTGTTACCTGATCTACTGAAGTTGTTGCTGCACCCACATCCTTCGAAGAACTTGCGATCTCAGTTACGATGCCTTTGAACTTTTTATCTGCAAACGCATCTACTTCAATCATGGCACTATCGCCTACATTTACACGGTTGATGTCGTTTTCATTTACATCCACGTTAACTTCCATAGAGTTCAGGTTGGAGATACGCATGATCTCGGTACCCGCAAATTGTGCCGTACCCAAAATACGGTCGCCAAGCTCTACAGATAATTTTGAGATTACACCATCAACTGGCGCATAGATCGTTGCTTTCGCCAGGTTGGCACTTGCCTCCTGCACGTTTGCGCCCGATTGCTCCAGGCCGAACTTCGCACCTACCAGGTTTTGCTTTGCAGCCTCCAGATTGGTTTGTGCAGTCAGGAAAGCAGCTTTTGCAGCATCAAACTCTGCCTGTGAGATTACTTTTTTCTTGTATAGCTCCACATTACGTTTATATGTAGCGTCAGCGTTTACGAAGTTGGCTTGTGTTTGTTTCAATTGCTGCTCAGATGCCGCCACTGCAGCTTTTTGTGAGCTGTAAGATGCACGTGCGCGGTCATAACCAGACTTTAATACATCCGGACGAACCTTACATAACAGCTGGCCCTTTTTAACGATGTCACCCTCTTTAACCAAAAGTTCGGTCACCTCTCCGGAAACCTCCGAGCTTAACTTCACTTCTGTTTCAGGCTGTATCTTACCACTGGCGGTAACGGTTTCCACAACCGTCCGGTCTGCCGCTTTGTCAACCGTAATCTGTTCAATCTTTTCTCCTCCGATTACACCGGTAACTTTCAGTATAAGCAGCAAGACTATTAATCCTCCAACTGCAATAAGTATGTGTTTTAATTTCATTTTGTTCGTTTGTTTGCTGTTTAAAAATGGCTGTTATATGCTAATTAAGGATTAGAAAGTTATTTCTCTGCCAAGATAAAAATCTATGACTTTAGAACGGAATAGCAGGTCATATTTTGCCTGAATGAAGTCAATCTCTGCACGATTGCGGTTAGTTCTTGCGGTGTTATAGTCCAGCGAGTTTACAAGACCCACATTGTAGCGTTCCTCAATTACCATAAAGGCATCTTTTTGCGCATTAAAGGTTTTCTCGGTCGAACCATAGCGGGCATCTGCCGCGCGCAAATCGGCAACAGCCTGGGCAACCACTTTGTTCAGGTTGTTCTTTTCAAGTTGTTCCTGGTTGATAAAGCCCTGATACTGGATCTTCGCACGCTTCACATTTGATTTCGCGGTCAGACCATTGAACACCGGGATCTGTAAGCTTAAGCCTACAAATTGGTTGAAACGTTGATTGATCTGATCTGAAAAAGGTTGATTGTCATCATCATCAAACACGTAAGAATAAGATGAACCAAGTCCTGCATTAAGTGATAAGGTTGGATATTGAAAACCTTTGGCCACCTTTACGCCCACTTCTGCCGCCTCGCGGTTCAGCTGTGCTTGTCTGATGTTTGGGTATCGTGTTAGTGCCTCTGTAAATACCTCATTTACATTATAGCTTTTTTGTGCATAGTTGATATCCTCAATGGTTGGTGCAACCACTTTAAAGTTTGCATTATCAGCTTGCATTTCCATCAATTGAGCCAGGGTGAGGTAAGAGATGGTCAGCTGATTTTGTGCGTTGGTCACGTTCAGCTCTGCTGTGGCAACCTGAGCCTTCGCTTGCGAGATATCAGCCATTGTTTTATTTCCGGCTTCTAACAAGGCATTTTCACGCTCTAGGGTCTGCTGGGCCACAATCAGCTGCTCTCTGGAAGCCTTCAACAAATCATCATTGAAAACAACCTGAAAATACGACGTTACGACTTGTAGTACAAGATCATTTTTGGTACGCTCTAAAGCACTTTTGCCTGCCTCAAGTAAAATTCTATTCTGACGAATCTGATTTATCTTAACCAGGCCTCCAAATAGATCCACCCCCGTTGACAAGCGTCCATTGGTTACCGACAACGCCTGATTACGAATCTGGAAGGTGGTTTGATCCAGTGAACGTCCGAAACTCAGATCACTGGAGGCGCCCGCGTTAAGGGTGGGGAATAACGCTGCGCGAGATTGAATAAGGTTTACATCGGCGGTGGCAACATCGAGGGCGCTTTGTTTGACGTTGATATTATTTTGAAGCATCCTTTCTACGGCCTGTTTGATGGTGATCACCTCCTGAGCCTGGGCGGAACTACTGAAGCACATGCTGATGCAGCCCGCTGCTACAAGACAGCTTAACCGGGAGAACAAACCATGATTGGTAAAAATTTTCATACTTTATTATTTTTCAATTTTGTTAAACGCCAAATTGGCCTCTCAAATCCAGCCACGGCAATCAGTTTTTAGTACTTTTGGACATGTATCTGGTAAAATCTCCCCTGCTGCTTAAATGGTATTATCCTTCACTTACCTGGCACAAGTCCCGCGCTGAAAAAGCAATTTATTTAACCTTTGACGACGGACCTATACCCGATGTTACAGAATTTGTTTTAAAAACTTTAAGAGATCAGCAAGTTAAGGCAACCTTCTTTTGTATTGGCGACAACATACGGAAACATCCTGAGCTATACCAACAACTCCTGGATGAGGGACATCAAGTGGGCAATCATACCTTTAATCATCTGAAAGGCTGGAAAACTGATGATGCAACGTACCTGGAGAACTTTGAGCAGTGCCAGGCGTTGACCGGCTCAAAGCTTTTCCGCCCCCCGTATGGACGGATAAAAAAAAAGCAGATTAGCCAGATCCGTGAACGGTATCCAGACATGGACATCATCATGTGGGATGTACTTAGTGGCGACTTCGATCTGAAGCTATCGCCGGAGAGTTGTTACCATAATGTTAATAAGCATGTGGAGAACGGATCCATCATCGTTTTCCACGACAGCTTAAAGGCCTTTGAACGTTTACAATACGCACTGCCACGCAGCATAGCGGATCTGAAGTCAAAGGGCTATCAGTTTCGCACTTTATAAGGGGTATACTCGACCTTCACAAAGGGTTGACCAGGTATATAGCCATGTCAACCCCTTGCCAATGTCTTGTCAGAGCCTTATGCAGGCCCTGTTGATTCCGAAGATTAATATAAACTAGTAATGATAGCGACACTGGAGAATTACAATCGTTGCAGCATCTACCCTATAGATTAAGCGATGCTCTAATGTGATTCTTCGGGACCACCAGCCAGATAAATTATGTTTAAGTGGCTCTGGTTTTCCTGAGCCTTCAAGCGGTGTTCTTTCAATTTCTTTAATTAATGCGTTGATTTTTCTAAGCATCGCCTTGTCATTCTGTTGCCAATAGAGGTAGTCCTGCCAGCCATTCTCCAGAAAAAGAATTTTCACTCGTCCAACAATTTTCTTTCCTGGAATTTGCCTTCTCCGTACTCTTGGATTCCTTCCATCAGTCTGGCAGCATTATTCGGACTTCTTAATAAATAGAAAGTTTCCTGCATACTATCATAATCGGCTTTTGAAAGCACAACTACATCCTCTCCATTAGCGCTGGTTACAAAAAGTGGCGTATGGTCAGTTAAAACCTTATCCAAATAAGCTTTAAGCCTTTTTCTAAAGGCCGTATAAGTGGTTATTTCCATGACAAAATTTAGTTATGAATATACATAAAGAAGATTACTGTACAAGATTCTAGTTCAAACAAAAAACATAAACCAATTCAGCCTTCACTTGTTATACACGCATCAGTTTAGAACATTTATAAATAATATAATGATTTAAAGATGATCGCGCCAGCTTTCTTTTTTTTGTAAATTCGCTCAATTATTTAGACTTATTACCTTTTAACCAATAGTTCAATGGCATTCGACATAGAAATGATAAAAAAGGTGTATGCTAACTTTGGTCCGCGTATCGAAGCGGCCCGCAAAGTTGTCGGCAGACCTTTAACGCTCTCAGAGAAAATTTTATACACCCACTTATGGGAACAGAATTCAGATAAGGCTTTCGTAAGAGGTACTGATTATGTAGATTTTGCTCCGGACAGGGTTGCAATGCAGGATGCAACTGCGCAAATGGCTTTATTGCAATTTATGCAGGCTGGCAGACCTAAAGTTGCTGTTCCATCAACGGTACACTGTGATCACTTGATCACTGCAAAAGATGGTGCGGAGTTCGACTTACCTGCTGCAAACACAGAAAGTAAAGAAGTATTTGATTTTCTTGCTTCCGTTTCTAATAAATACGGTATTGGCTTCTGGAAACCAGGTGCTGGTATTATTCACCAGGTTGTATTGGAAAACTATGCTTTTCCTGGTGGTCTAATGATTGGTACCGACTCTCACACCGTTAACGCGGGTGGTTTAGGTATGATCGCAATTGGTGTTGGTGGTGCTGATGCCTGCGACGTTATGGCTGGCTTACCTTGGGAGCTTAAATTCCCTAAATTAGTTGGTGTTAAATTAACTGGTAAATTAAGCGGCTGGACGGCCCCTAAAGATGTAATCTTAAAAGTTGCTGGTATCCTTACTGTAAAAGGTGGTACCGGAGCAATTATCGAATATTTTGGTGAAGGTGCAAAAAACTTAAGCTGTACTGGTAAAGGTACGATCTGTAACATGGGTGCTGAAGTTGGTGCAACTACTTCTACTTTCGGTTACGATGAGAGCATGGAGCGTTACCTTCGTGCAACCAACCGTGCCGACATCGCTGATGCTGCAAACGCCATCAAAGAACACCTAACTGGTGACCCTGAAGTTTACGCGAACCCAGAGCAGTATTTTGATCAGTTGATCGAGATTAACTTAGATGAGCTTGAGCCTTACTTGAACGGTCCTTTTACACCAGATTTGGCTACGCCTATTTCTAAAATGAAAGAAGTGGCTGCAGAAAATGGTTGGCCAATGAAGATCGACGTAGGTTTGATCGGTTCTTGTACCAACTCTTCTTACGAAGATATTTCACGTGCAGTGAGTGTTGCAAAACAGGTTGAAGAAAAAGGCTTGACAACTGCTGCACAATATTGCATTAACCCAGGTTCTGAGCAAATCCGTTACACCGTAGAGCGTGATGGTTATTTAGATACTTTCAAAAACATCGGTGCGAAAATCTTTACCAATGCATGTGGTCCATGTATCGGTATGTGGGATCGTGTAGGTTCTGAAAAACAAGAGAAAAACACCATCGTTCACTCTTTCAACAGGAACTTCGCGAAACGCGCTGACGGTAACCCGAATACTTTTGCTTTTGTTGGTTCTCCGGAACTGGTAACTGCAATGGCAATTGCCGGAGATCTAAGCTTTAACCCGCTAACAGATACTTTAACCAACGATAAAGGCGAGCAAGTTAAACTTGACCCACCTTCTGGCTTTGAATTGCCAATCCGCGGTTTCGCTGTTGAAGATGCAGGTTACCAGGAACCAGCTGCCGACGGAAGTCACGTGCAGGTTGCGGTATCTCCTACTTCACACCGTTTACAGTTATTGGATCCATTCGCAGCATGGGAAGGCACCAACCTTACCGGCTTAAGACTGTTGATCAAAGCTAAAGGTAAATGTACTACTGACCATATTTCTATGGCTGGTCCATGGTTGAAATTCCGTGGTCACCTGGATAACATCTCTAACAACATGCTTATCGGTGCAGTAAACAACTACAACGATAAAACAGATACCGTTAAAAACCAGTTAACTGGTGAGTACGGTCCGGTTCCAGCTACTGCACGTGCATATAAAGCACAAGGTATTGGTTCGGTAGTTGTTGGTGATGAAAACTACGGTGAAGGATCTAGCCGCGAGCACGCAGCAATGGAGCCTCGTCACCTGAATGTTAGAGCGGTTCTTGTAAAATCTTTCGCAAGGATCCACGAAACCAACCTTAAGAAACAAGGTATGCTGGCTTTAACCTTCGTTAACAAAGAAGATTACGATAAAATTCTTGAAGACGATGTAATCGATATCGTAGGTTTAACTGAATTCACACCTAACGTTCCATTAACAGTTGTGTTAAACCACGCTGATGGTTCTAAAGATGAGATTTCTGTTAACCACAGCTACAACGCTCAGCAAATTGAGTGGTTTAAAGCTGGCGGTGCATTAAACATCATCAGAAAACAAGTTGGTGCATAAGTAAGTAGCAACTTTAGATAATAAAAAACCTCCTGCTAATCACAGGAGGTTTTTTTATGGCCTAAATTTCTTGTCATACGGTCACATGCTTAGGCCGATTTGCTTTAGAAGTATTGCCGCGTTGAAAGTGCGGCAGGCACCATGTTTAAGTTTGTAGTCGAAATTCATCTCCCCTTCGCTTAGTTGTATGTCGAAATGGTAGTTCCGTACTTGCTGCGGATAATCTTGCTCCATCTCGGAAAGCTGTAAGTCATGCGTAGCAAATAAAGCCGGTGTATGTTCAGCAATCAGTCGCTCGATGAAAGCTTTTGAACCCTGGTATTTATCCTTGCTGTTTGTGCCACGTAGCATCTCGTCAATGAGCACCAAGGAATCAGGAACTTTTGACACCATTTCCAAAATCATCTTTAAGCGATTCAGCTCCGCTTTAAAGGTGGAAGTTTGATCATTTAGGGAATCTTTGATCCGCATGTAAGTGACCAGGGAGAAGATCGAGGTCTGGAAAGCTTTAGCGCAGACAGGTGCGCCTGCGAATGCCAGCACCATGTTGATGCCCACAGTACGTAAAAAGGTGCTCTTACCGGCCATATTTGAGCCTGTAACAATGTCTACAGTGGGATCTTGCGCAAGTGTGTAATCATTAGGAATACGTTTGTCTTCTGGAATTAATGGATGCCCCATGCTGCTGGTGTTTAACCCGAAGGCAGGCAGTATTTCAGGGAATACCCATTCCGGATGGTTATGTGTCAACGTTGCAAAGGAAATTAACTCTTCAAAATCACTGATACGCTTCAGTCCGTGTACCAGATCGTTTGATGCAGATTGATGCCACTGATCAAGCCGTACAGAACAGCGAAGATCCCATACTAAAAGGATGTTCAGTACCGCACCAACGATCATGTTTAGCCTCGCATCAAATGCCTGAATAATTCCAGCGAGCTGTTTGATCTGTTCGCTACCCTTTGTTTCCGGATGTTCCTGCTTAAAGAGGTCCAGAATGTAGGGGCTTTTCCATTGGATATTTTCCATCCATCGAATCACATTCGCATAAGAACCTAACACCTCTGCACTGCCGCTGAAACCATCATATACGGCGCTAATGGATTTAATATGTAAGTAGTTGAAGGCGAAGTTAAAAATGGCTACTGCAGCAAGTAGATCCCAGGTCCAGCCACCAACCAAACTGCCGAGTACCAATGTACCAATGCTCAGGAAAGGTGCGATGCGGGTATATAACCTCAGGAACGGTTTGTGCGTAAATTTAAGCTCTTCGGGCAGTTGCCGTGTCAGCTTATCTTTAATCATCGCCAACTGCTCCTGGCCATGGCTTTTTAGTTCCGCACGGAAGTGGTAAGTGGCTTCAATATGACTTTGAACCTCGCTGATCGCCAGTTGACGTGCAAGAATCTGCTCCCTGGTACTGGCCGTATGCAACTTTTCTGCCAGCTGGTCCATACCTTCCCTGCTGCTGCAACGATTGGTTAATGCATATAAGGAGGCAGGTCCAAAGATATCCAGGTCAGAAACATAAGGATGGTTTTCATCTTCGTAGATTTCACCATCCTGGTAGCCGTTTTTGCGCTGCTCAATAAGTTGAATTTCATTCTCATATACCCACAGCAGCTGGTTGGCATAACTTAACTCCCGTTGTAATTTGGTCTGCTTTTTTACCAGTGCTACAAACAGAAAGACAGGAATGATCATCAGAACGGTGTACACCATGCTGAATCCAAAGCTGATGATCAAAGCCACGAATAGAATCTCCAAAAGGAAGACACCAAGTCGGGAGAGCGACACCTTATTCAGGTTTTCCTTAAGCGTTTTTATCATGGATGACTGCGCGGCCGCAGCATTTTGGTAGGCCAATAAAATGCTATCTTTTGTTTTTACCATATCTTTGGATTAAAGCTAAAAATTATAAATATATGCAATCCGGTGATCTCCTGGTCAGGATACATAAGAAATGAGGAATAAAGGATGAAGATTACGTTAGTGGTGGTGGGTAAAACCGAAGATAAATATTTGATCGAGGGCATGGAGAAATACCTGAACCGGTTAAAACATTATATCACGTTCAATATGGTGGTAATTCCGGAATTGAAGAACACCAAGAACTTGACCGAGGCACAGCAGAAAAGCAAAGAGGCAGAGAGCATCCTGAAGCAGATCAGCAATTTGGATGTGGTGGTTTTGCTGGATGAGAAAGGCAAGAAATATAGCTCAGTATCATTTTCAAATTATCTGAACAAACAGATGATTGGGAGTGTTCAGCATCTGGTATTTGTAATTGGCGGACCTTATGGTTTTGATGAATCCGTTTACAAGCGTGCAAACTCAAGTCTGAGCCTTTCAGAAATGACGTTTTCACATCAGATGGTTCGCTTGTTCTTTATCGAGCAGTTATACCGGGCGTTTAGCATCCTGAAGGGTGAGCCCTATCATCATGAATAATCAATACACTTGTGGAAAATCTGGCTTTTCTACATCGTAAAAGAAAGGAGTAATTATGCTATTTGGAGATTTTAAGAGAAAATACAACTATAAAAGCGATACGAGTGCCGGCCGCGGCAGTTACTGGCTGGCGATTATCATTTCCGTAATTGCCTTCCTGGTGATCTGGTATCTATTTTAGAAGAGGCGTTATAAAAAAAGAGGCCGTTCATTTCTAAATGATACGGCCTCTTTCCTTGTATTTCGATTAATTATACACCTTTTTTAGAGGTCATGTTTACCTTTTTTGCAGGCTGACTGGTCTTGCTTGGTGCTTTTGCATTAGCAGGTTTTACGGCTGCTGCAGCTGCTGCTTTAGACTTCTTTTCAAGATCTGCTTTTACTGCTTCTTGCTGAGGATCTAATTCCGGCGTTTCTTCAGTAAATAAAGGCTGATCTTTAAGGATGTTGTACCAGCTGATGATCTTCTTCATATCAGAAACATATACCTTTTCCTGATCGTGATCTGGGGCAACTTCCAGGAAGAAAGATTTTAACTTGGCTGCATCTGCTTTTGTATCTGGTACATTGTCAGCTTGCGCTGCAATGTTTGCAAGTACATCGCTAAGTTTGATGTCATCATCTTCACCATAAACGGTGATATCTTCAAGTGAAGCTAATTTGGTATTCGAAATATTAGCAACAATTTTCACTTTCTGGGCATCAAGGCTTTCCAATACATATCCTGCCTTATTCTGACCAACAAGCTTAAATAATCCCGGTCTCCCTGAAACCGCAACAATTCCTCTTAAATTCATATTATATAATTTTATAGAAGCGAAGAATTAACCTTCAATAACTTCAATTGTTAAAATCTTATCGCCTGCTTTGATGTCGTCAACAATGTCAACGTTTTCTACCACTTTACCGAAGCAAGTGTGGTTTCTATCTAGGTGAGCAGTATTGTTTCTGCTGTGGCAAATGAAGAACTGAGAACCGCCAGTGTTTCTTCCAGCGTGAGCCATAGATAATACGCCACGATCGTGGTACTGGTTTTCGCCAGTTAGTTCGCAATCTATTTTGTAACCCGGGCCACCAGTGCCGGCAAGGTGTGCTTTTGCAGGATCTTTAGAGTTCGGGCAACCACCTTGAATTACGAAATCAGGGATTACACGGTGGAAAGTTACACCATCATAAAATCCTTCGTTAGCCAATTTCTTAAAGTTAGCTACGGTGTTCGGCGCATCGTTATCATAAAATTCAACAGTCATGTCGCCTTTTGCTGTCTTTATTATCGCTTTGCTCATATTTGTATGTTTAAATGTCAAATTTAGTAAAATCAATTGATTCCCATGTAAATGGAATTAAATACCGCCGACTTGTGCTTTAGCAGGCCTGTTAATCGTAGAAGTTCCAGCTCACACCAAACTTCAGCATGCTATCAGGCATTGGATATCGGCTGGTGGTGTAAAAGCCTTTTGAAAATAAACCCTGATTGGCATAATCATATTTAACGAAGATGTTTGCCTTGCGCAGGCTTGCTCTCAACCATACATCCACTACTGGTTCTGTATTCAGCTGACCACCATTGCCCAGGTAAAACTGGCTGGTTGATGGTGAGTAAGAATAAGACTGGAAGGGGGTATTATACCGCACATCGAAGCCTAAGTTAGTACGAAGTACTTTAAAAAACGTTTGGTTGAAGAAAAAGGTATTAAAGGTATAGACCTCCGGAGTGCGCAAAATATTCTGCTGATCGGTCTTCTGGTACACCACATAGGTTTCAAAGTTAAACTTACCAAATACGAACTTTTTACCGAGGGTTAGCTTAAGAAGACTAATTGCATCCGGGTTTTGCATAGGCTTGATCTCCAACTGCTCTTCCCCACTTTTTGGTGCAAAATACAGGTAGTCGTTTACCAGATAGTATTGTGCACCTGCTTCGAGCTTTAACCTGTCATTGATGTAATTGAAGGACAGATTGATGATTTTGGTGCGATCAAAACTTTGGTTTGTCCATTCATCATGGTTCCCGATGTGCTGGATATAAATCTGTTCCGGTGACTTATTCTGCATGTACGCACCTAATACCAGGCGACCAATGTTATTGCTTAGCAGCACATTGCTTTTTGCTTCGTAGAGGAAATCTCCAATTTGTCTGCCCTGAAAGATTTGTTGCACGTCTACATTCAGGTCAATACGGTTGCTGAAGCGGTAACCCAGCGATCCCAGCAATGCTGTATTATTCACATTCGTTTTATATTCCCTAACACCCGTTTCTGCTTCGGACCGCGCGCGGAATTGTGCGTAGTTATAGATATCGTTGCGAAGACCAACATTCAGTTTAAGCTCGTTTTTGATGATGGTGCTCCCCTTTCCGCGCAGGAAGAAACTGTAAACAAACTCATTCTGCAGGTGTGTAACCATGGTTGAATCGTTTGTATAGCTGGCATCATAGATCGCAGGTGCTAGTACCGTATTGTCATCTGCTTCATTTTTGGTGAAGTTGAAGGACTTGGTTTCGTATATCAAGGTATGTGAAACCTTGTTTGTAGGTAGCACTTTAGCGGTAATTTCCTGTTGTAAGGTATCAATGCGTCCAACGAAATAGTTCTGCTTGAGCATGTACGACTTTTGGCGCCACAATTGTCGGGCGCTGGTTAAACGTATATTCTCTGCCTCCCTGGAGAATGCATTTTCATTACTGGTGAAGATGTTGTCGTTTTGCAGGGAACCATTTTCCTGTGCTTTAAGGGTGTTGAATACTGCACTTGCCCAAAGGTTATAGCGCTTGCTGGCGGATTGGTACCAGGTAAAAAACACCCCGTTTAAATGATCTCCGCGCTGACGGGCATAAAGACCATTTGCGCCAATACGGTTGTAATTGGCGCCAAAGTTCCAGTTCGGTTTAATGTTCTGCGAGTGCGTTGCTTTGAACACCTGCTCGGCTTGTCCCCCGCTCACATAGTACAGGCTACTGAAGGGCGAACGTGCCTGATAGTAGATCACATCATCATGCGTCATGGCGTAATAATCCAGTGCATGAAAGCCTGGGTCAAAGCCTATGGTTTTAGAGGGCTCAAAAAGCATGTCTCTTGCAGCAAGCCCCAGGTTACCCAGGTTTATGGTTGGGCGGCGTGGTTGATTGAGCTGGCTGTAGTTCTGAAAGTTCCGCAAACTTGTATCCAGTGGCAGCGTCTGAATGCTGTCGCGGGTTAACCGCAAGGTAGTATAGCGTACATATTTGGAAGTGAACACCACCGAATCTCCCGCATTCTCCAGTTTGTTCCTTAATGAATCCAGTTCTTTATTGTCGGCAACAGTTGTTTTAAGATCCTGTGCCGCTGCACTGAATGCACAAAAACAAATAAGTAAAACCAGGAGTAATGGGGTTCTGAACATTATAATGCAGAGATTAACTGACTTAATATGTGGGTCATTTTAGGTTCGGCAAGTTTTGCGGTCTCCACGATATCTTCCAGACTGGTAGGCTGAAGGTCTTCCGGGAAGCCTTCATCGGTTAGTACGGATATGGCAAATACCGGCACAGACATGTGGTTGGCAACGATAACTTCTGGTACAGTGCTCATACCTACGGCATCGCCTCCAATAATTCTCAAATACTTGTATTCAGCTTTGGTTTCCAGATTAGGTCCGGTTACCGATACATATACCCCTTGGTGACAAGTGATATCATTCGCTTCGGCAACCGCTAAAGCTTTTTCAATCAGCACCTCATTGTAAGGTGCACTCATATCTGGAAAACGAGGGCCCATATCCGCATCATTGCGGCCGCGAAGCGGACTTTCCGGTTGAAGGTTAATGTGATCGTTGATCACCATCAGGTCACCTTTTTTGAACGCTGGGTTCAGGGATCCTGCAGCATTGGATACAAACAGCCATTGGATACAAAGGGCTTTCATCACCCTGATCGGGAAAGTGATCTGCTGCATGGAATATCCTTCATAGTAGTGCAGGCGGCCTTGCATGGCAACAACCTTCTTGCCGTTTAATGTTCCGAAGATGAGTTTTCCGGAGTGGAACTCTAATGTTGAAATTGGGAAATTCGGTATGTTGGAATACATCAAACTAAACTCGACTTCAATTTCTGTTACCAAACCACCAAGGCCGGTACCGAGTACAATGCCTATTTCAGGTTCGAAATTATTTGTTCTTTGCTTAATGTATTGAACGGTTTCTTGTATGCTTTGATACATAGGTTAAAATGTCTTGATTAAATTTAAGTTGGTCAGCTGCATGAATATCCACCGCTATTGGTAGAAAAAATACAGGCAAATTTAGTAGTAAATCTTTGATACTTGCATCTAATAAACGCTGGGCATCTTTTTCTGTTGTGATGATTAGTTTTTCGCTTTCCTTGCAGTCGTTAAAACTATTAACCAGCTGCTGAATTTCCGCAGTTCTGAACTTGTGATGATCGGGATAGCTTTGTTGGTAAACCTGCTTGTACCGGCTTTGGAGATGTTGCAGCAAAGGCTTTGTATTAGCAATACCTGTAAGCAGGAATACCGTTGCGGCGGAACTTTCAGGGTTGCTGATTGTAGAATTTACGTATACAGGCTGTAAACTGTTGTACTGAATACTTGCATAGGCAATTCTATCGGCATTAAAGCTATCAAACTTGTGTTGGATCTGGTTCTTCACACGGTTATCAACATCTTGTGGACTTTTTGTGATCAGAATCTTTTGCGCTCTTCGATAACCAAAAAATGGCTCCCGTAAATTGCCGGACGGTAAGAGCCATTGTGGCTTTTTGATTTTGTCATATTCGAACAGTAGGATGGAATAACCGGGTCTAACTTTCCGGTGCTGGAAAGCATCGTCGAGTATGATCAGATCATGATCAGCTTGCAGTAGTTCAATTCCGGTGATACGGTCTTCACACACCGCAACAGTTACCTTAGGAAACTTCTGATAGTATTGCAGGGGTTCATCACCAATGCTCTTCGCCGTTGCAGCTGCATCCGCCAGGATAAAGCCTTTGGTTTCACGCCCGTACCCGCGACTAAGGATTGCGACCTTGTACTCGCTTAATTGCCGCACAAGGTATTCGGTTACAGGCGTTTTACCACTTCCACCAACAACTAGGTTACCTACACATATCACCGGCAAGTCAAATTGGCGGCTCTTGAAAATGCCCCAGTCATAACACTTATTTCGTATAACGACGATAATGCCGTACAAGATTGTGAATGGGAAGAGTATTGGACGTATGTATTTTATCATGCCTGCGTTTCAAAAATAACAAATATTAAATGGTTTACCAGCGCATGACGCCTTAGCTTGCTTGCTGCCGGGATTGGCTTTGAAAAATCTGTATATTTGTATAAACATTAACATTAAACTATGCTTAAAGGATTTTTTAACGTACCCACCCCTGTCAACGAACCCATATTAGACTATGCGCCAGGCAGCAAAGAGCGTCAGTTGCTAAAAGAAGCGATCGCTGAAGCACGTTCAAAGCAGCTGGATATACCAATGCATATTGGTGGCAAGGCAGTACATACGGATCAAAAAGGGAATGTAACACCTCCACACGATCATCAACATATATTAGCAAAATTTAGTAAAGGCGACAGCAGCCATGTACAACAGGCGATTGATGCAGCATTAGCTGCAAAAGCAGACTGGGAAAACCTGGCCTGGGAACACCGCGCTTCGATCTTCCTGAAAGCGGCAGATCTGATTGCCGGTCCTTACCGATATAAACTTAATGCAGCAACCATGCTGGGCCAGTCTAAAAACGCCTACCAGGCGGAGATTGATGCTGCATGTGAGCTGATCGACTTCTTACGTTTCAATGTAAGTTATATGTCGGATATCTACAAGCAACAACCTCCGGTATCAGGCAAAGGTACCTGGAACAGGGTTGAACAACGCCCCTTAGAAGGTTTTGTATTTGCTTTAACACCATTCAACTTTACCGCTATTGCCGGTAACTTACCAACCTCGGTAGCGATGATGGGTAACGTTGTGGTTTGGANNACAAATTTGTTGATGGAGATTTTCAAAGAAGCAGGTTTACCTGATGGTGTAATCAACCTGATCTATGTATCGGGTCCGGTTGCAGGTGAGGTGATCTTTAACCATGCAGATTTCGCAGGTATCCACTTCACCGGATCAACCGGCGTATTCCAGGACATCTGGAAAACCATTGGTACAAACATCCACAAATACAAAACTTATCCACGTATTGTTGGTGAAACCGGTGGAAAGGACTTTATCCTGGTACACGGTTCTGCGGATGTGGAAGCATCAGCTACTGCTATTGTAAGAGGTGCTTTTGAATACCAGGGACAGAAATGCTCTGCGGCTTCAAGGGTTTACGTTGCACAAAGCGTTTGGCCGCAAATCAAGGAATTGATGGTTCGTGATCTGGCAACCTTTAAGATGGGTGGTACTGAAGATTTCAGCAACTTTATTAATGCGGTAATTGATGAAAATTCTTTTGACAAACTGGCTAAATATATTGATAACGCTAAAGAAGATCCAGCCTTAGAAATTATAGCTGGTGGCGGTTACGACAAATCTAAAGGTTACTTTATTGAGCCTACGGTTATTGTTGTTAAAGATCCGAGATATGTAACCATGTGCGAGGAGCTATTTGGCCCGGTATTAACGGTTTACGCTTATGAGGATGCAGACTTTGAAGAAGTAATCAAGATCATTGATACAACTTCTATCTATGCTCTTACAGGATCAATCATTGCGCAAGACCGTTATGCTATTGAGAAAGCATCCATAGGCCTTCGTAATGCTGCCGGTAACTTCTACATTAATGATAAATGTACCGGTGCAGTTGTTGGTCAACAACCGTTTGGTGGTGCAAGAGGTTCAGGTACCAACGATAAAGCTGGTTCAGCAATTAACCTGCTTCGCTGGGTATCTCCACGTGCAATTAAAGAAACGTTTGCTCCTGCAAAAGACTACCGTTATCCATTCTTAGCGGAAGATTAAGCTGCGCTTGATATAACATTATATTCTCCTTATAAATGAAAAGCTCCTGGATCTCCAGGAGCTTTTTCATTTATTAAACTAAAAAACAGTATTGATTCAAAAGTTGCAATTACTGTGCAACTTTTGGTGTTTCACTCACCCTGAAAACCGGGGAAAGGTTATCCGGTCCGGATGAGCTTAATCCAAGGTCCTTAATTAAGCCGGTTTCNNTTCAATGCTGTAAACCCAGCCATGTACGCTAAGCTTTGCACCGTTGGCCCACTTGTTCTGAACGATAGATGTTTTTGAAAGATTATAGACACTCTCCTCAACATTAAGTTCGACTAGTCTATTGCATCTTTCTTTATGATCAGTAATACTTTCCATCTCTTCGTGATGTAAGCGGTAAGTATCTTTGATTGCACGTAGCCAGTTGTCGATGATACCAAACTGCTTGTTTCCCAAAGCAGCTTCTACCCCACCGCAACCATAGTGACCGCAAACAATTACGTGTTCTACACCTAATACGTTTACTGCATAATCCAGCACACTAAGCATGCTCATATCGGTGTGTACAACCACGTTTGCGATGTTTCTTAGTACGAAGATGTCACCAGGATTGGTATTGGTGATCTGGTTTGCCGGAACACGGCTGTCAGAGCAGCCAATCCATAACACAGGTGGCTTTTGACCTTTTGCAAGCTTATCAAAGAACTCAGGATTTTCATCCAGGGTTTTGGCTACCCATTCTTTATTTCCTGCTAAAAGGCTTTCGTATGTAATTTGAGCGTGTTTTTCTTCATGTAATGCGCACATATTGAGTTGTTTTATGGTGTTTTAGATTTAGTTAGTTGTTGATTTCTTCGATTACCTTGGTGTCAATTTTAGGTACCGTATAGCTTTTCTGGATGTTCTCCAGTTGCACAATAATACCTCTTGAATAGGCATTGTGTTTAAAGTTATTGATGATCTCCACTACATCTGGATCGATATAGCGGGCATTCTTTCCATCAATGATCACATTGGTTTCAGGTGGTATTTTGGTCAGCATCATTTGGATTGCCGCTTTATTCAGGAAGGATACTTCTTCAGCAAGCTTGATTCTGATGTTTTTCTTCTTGTCGTCTTGTGTAATACGATAGAAGAATGAGTTCCGCATGTTGGTTCGTAAAAGGTAGAAAATAGAAACGACCATACCAATTGCCACACCTTTTAACAAGTCGGTAAAGATAACCGCCAATACAGTAACCAAGAATGGTACAAACTGATCCCATCCTTTCTGATACATCTGTTTGAACAGGTCTATTTTTGCCAGCTTATATCCGGTTACGAGTAGTACTGCAGCAAGACATGCAAGCGGAATAAGGTTTATAACGAAAGGTATAAGTATCAGGGACAATAACAACCAAACGCCATGGAAAATCGCAGACATTTTGGTGCGACCACCAGCGCCTACGTTTGCTGAACTTCTTACAATTACAGAGGTCATCGGCATACCACCTACCATACCACTAACCATATTACCAACGCCTTGCGCTACTAACTCGCGGTTGGTTGGCGATACTCGTTTAGCCGGGTCAATTTTATCGATTGCCTCAATACTCAACAGGGTCTCCAAACTTGCTACGATGGCAATGGTACCCGCTACAACCCACACATCTTTGTTGCTAATTTGACTGAAGTCGGGCATGGTGAACAGGCCGGTAAATTCATTCCAGCCATTTACAATAGGAATAGTAACCATTTGATCAGGTCTTAACGCAAGGCCTGTATTGGCAAACACTAAGGTCAGTCCGATACCGATGAAAACGACTACAAGTGGCGCCGGAACAATCGCTAATTTCTTGAACTTAGGCCATAAAATCAGCACTGCAATAGATAGTGTGCTGATCACAATAGCTGCAATACTAAACTGACCCAATGCATTCTGCAATGCAGAAAAAGTATTCTGCTGATCATTCTGCATGAATGCTTCATCGCCTGCAAAGTCCGAATCGACACCTAAAGCATGTGGTAATTGTTTTAGGATCAATATAATACCGATGGCCGCAAGCATACCCGTAATTACACTGGAAGGAAAATAGTTACCTATGGTTCCTGCTTTTGCAAGTCCAAGGATAATTTGCATAATACCAGCAAGCATAACTGCCAGCAAGAAAGTCTGGTAGTTACCCAGGGTTGCAATTGCACCAAGTACAATAACGGTTAGTCCAGCTGCAGGGCCACTTACACTTAGTTGCGAACCACTAACTGAACTTACAACGATACCACCGATAATACCAGTAATTAATCCGGCGAAGAGCGGCGCACCTGACGCCATAGCAATACCTAAACATAATGGCAGGGCTACTAAAAAAACTACGATACTCGCCGGTAAATCGTGTTTTAAATTCTTTTTAAGAAAGTAATTCTTAATATCTAACCCTGNNCCCTGAAAGGGTTGATTTTTCATTTTTCATAAACAATATTATTCAAAGACATTAAATACACCTGTTTACAGGTGGAACCAAGATCTTTAATGAAAATTAAATTAGATGTTCGCGCTGTGATTACAGCGGATTAGCTATTGTTATGAAAAGTTCGGTGGCGGTGTAGGTACCGAAGGATGATATGGATTTACATATCGCTTGGAATGTTTTAGAAAACTATTGGTTAGCATGAAGTCGTACACGACTGGCGGAATATAAGCCGCATAAGTATGGTTGATGATTTTAAAATCTACATACTTCAGGGTCTTGCCGGATTCACTGTCTGATCCATGCTCCAATTCAACCTGCATGATTACGGAGTTAACCAACTCTTTGTCCATCTGCTGAAGAAATACAGGCGCAGCGGATATGATCATCTTCGCGCAGAATACGCTCAGAAAGATAATCGCTACAAAAAACTGGTATTTCCTTTTAGACATTTTAGATTGAATTTTTTTCTAATTCTGGCCCCAAAAATAATACCCCAATAATAATTTACATCATCAACCATGTAAAAAAAATGTAATTACATGAATCCGTTAAGAAAGTTTACAAAATTATAATCAAAACGTGTCCGGTATAGAGTTAAGTTGCCGCTAAAATGTAATTTAGCCTGAATAGTAATTTTGGAATGGAAAACAAGTTAGCGCTATTAAAGGATAAAGTACAACAGGCTATGGCCGCTGGTGGTGAAGCCAGAATTGCCAGTCAACATAAAAAAGGAAAACTTACTGCCCGGGAACGACTACATTTCCTGTTGGATGAAAACTCCTTCGAGGAGATCGGCATGTTGGTANNTTCGGCATGGAAAAAGAAAAGTACTATGGCGATGGTGTAGTTACCGGTTATGGTACCATCGGTGGCAGACTGGTTTATGTGTTCTCTCAGGATTTTACAGTTTTTGGTGGTTCCCTTTCGGAGACGCATGCTGAAAAGATCTGTAAGGTTATGGACATGGCCATGAAAAATGGTGCCCCTTTAATTGGCTTGAATGATAGTGGAGGCGCCAGAATTCAGGAAGGCGTAGTATCATTAGGTGGCTATGCAGATATCTTCTACAAAAATGTACAGGCATCAGGTGTTGTGCCTCAGCTTTCTGCTATTATGGGCCCATGCGCAGGTGGCGCAGTTTATTCTCCCGCCATTACTGATTTTGTTCTGATGGTTGAAAATACGTCTTACATGTTTGTTACCGGACCGAATGTGGTGAAAACGGTAACCCATGAACAGGTGACGTCTGAAGAACTGGGTGGAGCGTCTACGCATGCAACCAAGTCTGGTGTTACACATTTCTCTTGTGTGAATGAGCTGGATGCCATTAGTCATATCAAAAAGCTGCTGAGCTATATGCCACAGAACTGTGAGGAGATCCCGACACCGCTGCCTTATACGCCGGAAGATGAAACCAGACCAGCATTGAATAGCCTTTTACCCGAAAGCTCAAGTCAGCCGTACGATATGCGGGAGGTGATTGCAGCGATTGCGGATGCGAAGAGCTTTCTGGAGGTTCATAAAGATTTTGCGGAGAACATTGTAGTGGGCTTTGCACGATTGGCAGGTAGAAGCATTGGTATTGTAGGCAACCAGCCGGCGTACCTTGCAGGCGTGCTAGACAATCATGCTTCCATTAAGGCTGCACGTTTTGTGCGGTTCTGCGACTGTTTCAATATTCCTTTGCTTGTTCTTGAAGATGTTCCGGGCTTCTTACCTGGTACCGATCAGGAATGGAATGGGATCATCAGCAATGGTGCGAAACTGTTATATGCATTCAGTGAAGCAACCGTGCCGCGCATTACCGTGATTACCCGTAAAGCATATGGTGGTGCTTATGATGTGATGAACTCGAAACATATTGGAGCCGACATGAATTATGCCTGGCCAAGTGCTGAAATTGCCGTTATGGGCGCAAAGGGTGCTGCAGAGATCATCTTTAAGAAAGAAATCAGCACAGCTGAAAACCCGGAACAAAAATTGCAGGAAAAGGAGCAGCTGTATGCGGAGATTTTTGCGAATCCTTACCGTGCTGCAGAACGCGGATTTGTTGATGAAGTAATTGAACCTTCGCAGACGCGTAATAAACTGATCAAAGCATTCAAAATGCTGGAGAACAAAGTTGTAAACAACCCAAGAAAGAAACACGGAAACATACCATTATAAATGAAGTTAAGTCGCGCAGACGTACTGTTGATGGCCTTTTGCACAGGTCTGATTGTTGCAAATATTTATTATTGTCAACCGCTGATTATTTTAATTGCAAAGGAATTTAACATCTCGGAGAGTGTTGCAGGCCGTGCGACTTATCTAACGCAAGCGGGTTATGCCGTGGGTCTGTTGCTGCTGGTCCCGCTTGGCGATATGTTCGAACGCAAGAAACAGATCCTGGTGATCACTGGACTGGCAATATTATCTTTACTGCTGGCGGGCTTTTCGCACTCATTTGGGGTGCTGGAGGTGGCCTGTGTGCTTGTTGGCGCGAGTTCTATCGTGCCACAGTTGATTTTGCCTATGGCGGCAAACCTCTCTTCGGATGAGAACCGTGGGGAGACCATCGGTATCATCATGAGCGGGCTGTTGATCGGTATTTTGGGATCCAGATCCTTAAGTGGCACCATTGGATACCTTTGGGGCTGGCGCTCCATGTTCCTGATTGCTGCAGCGATCTGTTTACTGCTAGTTTTGCTGATGGCTAAACGCTTTCCTGCAAGCTTGCCGAGCTTCAAAGGGAACTACCAACAGCTGATGGGCTCTATGTTTGGATACATCAAGAGTCAACCGGTACTAAGGGAAACCTCTCTGATCAACTTCCTTGCTTTCGCTACGCTAAGTGCGTTCTGGACAACTATGGTACTGTACCTGGCGAGTCCACCGTTTAACTTTCAGTCTTTGCAGATCGGTCTGTTTGGCATTGCTGGTGCAGCAGGTGCACTTGCGGCACCGCTTGTAGGCAAGTTAAGTGATTCACGAGAACCAAGAAAAAATCTGCTGATTGGATTAGTCTTACAGCTGATCAGCATTGTTGCCTTCTATTTTACCCAAAGTCACCTGTTTCTATTCGTTGCCGGCATTATCCTCTTGGATATTGGTCAACAAGCCATACACGTCACGAACCAGACCAGGATCTATGCTTTGATCCCGGAGGCTCGTAACCGTCTGAATACGATATTTATGTCCGTCAGCTTTGTGGGTGCCTCCGTGNNGTGGGTTCGGCAGCAGGCTTATGGCTTTGGGATATGGGCCACTGGCCGATGTTCTGCCTTGGCTCGGGTTTGGTGATCAGCACCAACATTCTGATCTATTATTTTTATAAACAACGGCAAGAACCGAAACTAGCATAAGGACAGCTTAAATCGTCCGAGATAAACAGTAAGTAAAAGGCATTTACTACCGCCTTAACATATATAAATAACAAAAAAGAGTTAATCATGTCAGAACAAGAAGAAGAAAAAAAACATGTTCCCGTAGTTACGGAACAATCTGTACGTTTCTTTGAAACATATATTAATAATCCCTCTCCTACTGGTTTCGAATATCCTGGTCAGAAATTATGGCTGGATTACCTGAAGCCCTACATTCACGAGAGTTTTATCGACAACTATGGTACGGCAGTGGGCGTTATCAATCCTGAGGCAGAATTCAAGGTTGTCATTGAAGCACACGCGGATGAAATCTCCTGGTTTGTAAACTACATCACCGCAGACGGCTTAATTTACGTGATCCGCAATGGCGGTTCAGATCACCAGATTGCACCATCTAAGCGCGTTAATATCCATACGGATAAAGGCTTGGTAAAAGCAGTATTTGGCTGGCCTGCAATTCATACCCGCAATGGCGAGAAAGAAGAAGCACCTGCTTTGAAAAACATCTTCCTGGATTGTGGATGTACCACCAAAGAAGAGGTTGAAGCTCTAGGTATTCATGTGGGTTGTGTGATTACCTACGAAGATGAGTTTATGGTGCTTAATGACCGTTACTACGTTGGTCGTGCATTGGATAACCGCGCAGGTGGCTTTATGATCGCTGAGGTTGCTCGTTTACTGCACGAGAATAAAAAGGAACTTCCTTTTGGATTGTATATCGTGAATTCGGTACAGGAAGAGATTGGCTTACGTGGTGCAGAGATGATTGCGCACCGGATTAAACCAAATGTAGCCATCATCACCGATGTAACGCATGATACTTCTACCCCAATGATCAATAAGATTACACAGGGCGACCTGGCTTGTGGTAAAGGACCTGTTGTTTCTTATGCCCCTGCTGTACAAACCAATCTGAACAGACTACTGATCGAGACTGCGCAGCAAAATAACATTCCGTTCCAACGTCAGGCTTCTTCGAGGTCTACAGGAACTGATACAGATGCTTTTGCTTACTCAAACGGCGGTGTGCCTTCGGCATTGATCTCCTTGCCATTGCGCTACATGCATACTACTGTGGAGATGATTCACAAAGAAGATGTGGACAATGTAATCAATCTGATCTACCATTCATTATTGAACATTACCAATAACCACGACTTTAAATATTCAAAATAGGCAAACAATTTAGCCTGATTTTACATTATTGTTCAAACGGTGTAAACCGTAGGACTTAACAAGAAAAATATTCCATTTGTTTATATAAAACTATTATGAAACCTACTTTACTGATTTTAGCTGCCGGGATGGCAAGCCGCTATGGAAGCATGAAACAAATTGATGGATTTGGCCCGAATGGCGAAACCATTATTGACTACTCTATTTATGATGCAATTAAAGCTGGATTTGGCAAAGTTGTATTCATCATCAAAGAAGAATTTGTAGATAACTTCAAATCTATCTTTGAACCTAAATTGAATGGCAAAATTGAAACCGACTATGTGTTTCAAAACTTCGATATCAAACAATATGGTGTTGAATTGGAAATTGAGCGTGCAAAGCCTTGGGGTACTGCACATGCTGTACTTGCTGCAAGAAACGTGGTTAAAGAGCCATTTGCAGTGATCAACGCGGATGACTTCTATGGTTTTGATGCCTTCCAAAAAATGAATGACTTCTTGACAAAAGAAGCTAACGGCAGTACTTTCTCCATGATCGGTTACGAAATTGGTAAAACTTTATCTGAGCACGGATCCGTATCACGTGGTGTTTGTAAGGTTGATGCATCCGGCAATCTTGAAGAGATTGTTGAACGTACAAACGTTTACAAAGAGTTTGATGTTATCGTTTATGAAGAAAATGATCACAAGCATCCATTAGAGTTCGATACTCGTGTTTCTATGAACTTCTGGGGCTTTACACCAGAGATATTCAATGTGAGCTTAGAACTGTTTAAAGAGTTTGCTCATGCAAATAAGGATAACCCTAAAGCTGAATTCTTCATTCCTTTGGTTGGTGATCACTTGATCAGAACCAACAAAGCTGAAGTTAGGGTAATTCCTACAAGCAGCCAGTGGTTTGGTGTAACTTATAAAGAAGATAAACCGATTGTACAGGAAAGTATTGACCAACTGGTAAAAGATGGTACATATCCTGAAAATCTTTGGTCATAAAATAAATCACGTAAAATAAATCTGCCAACAAGAATGGCCTCATCGCGATTGCGGAGAGGCCTTCTTTTTTGTCCAGTACTTTAATCGGGTGTCTTCGTATTCAAGCCTTGATAATCCTTAAGTACGATTAACCAGCGAAGTCTATGATATAAAAAAGGGCTGCCTTGTGAGCAACCCTTTTCTTTATATTAGAACAAGATTATTTCTTGTCGTCCTTTACTTCTTCGAAGTCTACATCAGTAACGTTGTCACCGGTTGGCGCCTGTTCGCCAGCTTGAGGACCGCCTTGTGGCTGTGATCCATCAGCACCAGCTTTGTACATCTCTTCAGATGCTTCGTTCCATGCAGCTTGTAAAGCAGCCTGTGCAGTATCGATGTCAGCAAAGTTTCTAGAAGCATGAGCTTCTTTCAGTTTTGTAAGACCTTCTTCGATTGGTGCTTTCTTTTCAGCAGAGATCTTATCACCGAATTCTTTCAGTTGTTTCTCTGTAGAGAAGATTAAAGCATCAGCAGAATTGATTTTTTCTGCTTCTTCTTTTGCAGCTTTATCTGCGTCAGCATTTTTCTCTGCTTCTTCTTTCATTCTCTTGATTTCTTCATCAGTTAAACCAGAAGATGCTTCGATACGGATTTTTTGCTCTTTACCAGTAGCTTTATCTTTCGCACTTACATGTAAGATACCGTTCGCATCGATGTCAAAAGCAACTTCGATTTGAGGTACACCACGAGGTGCTGGTGGAATTCCGTCTAAGATAAAACGTCCAATCGTACGGTTCTGAGCAGCCATAGGACGCTCACCTTGTAAGATGTGAATCTCAACAGATGGCTGGTTATCAGCAGCTGTAGAGAATGTCTCCGCTTTCTTAGATGGAATGGTTGTGTTAGCTTCGATTAGTTTAGTCATTACACCACCCATAGTTTCGATACCTAAAGAAAGTGGGGTAACATCTAATAATAATACATCTTTAACCTCACCGGTTAATACACCACCTTGGATAGCAGCACCAATAGCTACAACCTCATCAGGGTTTACACCTTTAGAAGGCTCTTTTCCAAAGAAAGCTTTAACAGCATCTTGAATTGCAGGAATACGGGTTGAACCACCAACAAGAATGATCTCATCGATATCAGATGTTTTCAAACCAGCATTTCTCAATGCAGACTTACAAGGCTCAATGGTGCGGTTAATTAGATCTGAAGCCAATTGCTCAAATTTAGCACGGCTTAAAGTTCTAACCAAG
>DDAD01000087.1:6124-6422 GCA_002333205.1 Pedobacter sp. UBA2067 | reverse complement strand
AGATCTAGAGCTCGCCAGGACAGAAGTGGAAATGGAGCACTTGGAGTACTATGATCTGATGCGTACACTAAAGTTCGAGCTGAGAAACACCTTCTATGAGGCCGTATTCACGCAACGCTCGGCCGCCGTGTATGATCATCTTCTTACTGGGCTTAGTCGGCTATTAAATGCCTCCGAGTTGGAACATCAGAAGGGCAATACTGCAAGCAAGGACATCATCCGTATCAAATCCCGTCTATATGGTATGAAGGGGGAGTACACCAGCATCCAGAACGAGCTAGAGGAGCTAAAAGGGCGG
>DDAD01000087.1:2052-6083 GCA_002333205.1 Pedobacter sp. UBA2067 | reverse complement strand
CTCGCAAAAACAGGATTAACCCGTGCAGCGGACCTGCTTGTGTTACAGAAATTCAGGGCTGTACCTGATGTTTCGCTCTCACTCAGCTATGATCTCAAAGGGAACTATCCTGAAAAATATACGGGCATAGGTGTTAGCATGCCAATTCCACTCTTCAACAGAAATCAGGGTGAGATAAAGAGCGCAAGAATTGCTCTTGAAGCTTCCAAGTCGGTCATCAGGCATAAAGAAGCGGAGATCACTTCAGCGCTGTATACCGACTATCAGTCTGCAGTTAAAATCGCCCAGATGTACAAGGAGATTGATGTCAATTTCAGCCACAGCTTCGAACAACTGATGAAAGGTGTTTACTCAAACCTCAGCACGCGGAACATCAGCCTTCTGGAATTCCTGGATTTCTACGATTCCTACAAGGAAAGCACCGTCCAGCACAACCAAATTCAATACGAAGTGATGCATGCCAAAGAGGCACTCAATTTCCAAANNTTAAATAACAACATGCACAAACGACTCACTTACATCACCTTTTTAGCATTGATGCTACTCCAAATGCTAAGCTGCAACCCGGCTGTAGAACCTGTCGAGGCAGAGCAATTCCAGGTAAATGATTCACTATTAAAGCGATTATTAATAGATACTGTTCAACAGGCAAATACTGCTTCAGAACTGAATTTTTCGGCGCGAATTATTGCTCATGAGGATAAGCGCGCCGCCATTTATCCAATGGTTAGTGGGACGGTGCAAAATGTACCAGTGATGATCGGCGATTACGTTAAAAAGGGTCAGCAACTAGCCAGTATTGCCAGTGCGGAGATGGCAGGGTATGAGAAGGAGGTCATTGCTGCTGAAGCCGAACTCGCTACCTCTACACGAAATCTGACGCAAACGGAAAGTTTATATAGCAGCGGCTTAAGTTCGGGAAAAGAGCTTGAGGAAGCTAAAAATGAAGTGCGGGTGAAACAAGCTGAACTTGCAAGAGCAAATTCGATTCTTAAACTGAACGGTGGGAATCGTTCCGGCCGATACAGGATTACTTCGCCGATCGCCGGGTTTATTGTAGAAAAGAATATCAACTCAAATATGCAGCTGCGCCCTGATAACGATCAGGCAATATTTACCGTAGCAGATCTTTCTCAAGTGTCTGCGCTGATCAATACCTATGAATCAGATATCCCGAAAATAGCGGAGGGAGACGAGGTCTCGATATCGCTATTGTCCTATCCAGACAGAAGTTTCAGTGGGAGAATCGACAAGATTTTTAGTGTGCTGGATGCGGATAGTAAGGTTATCAATGCAAGGGTCAGTCTTTCTAATTCCGACCTCATTCTTAAGCCCGGTATGCTGGCGACGGCCAAAATTCAGTCCAGATCAGGTGTCAATTTACCAGTAGTGAATTCCAGAGGTATCATCTTCGATGACAACCGGAACTTCGTACTGTTGGTAGATAATTCCAGCAAAGTAAAGATCCAGGAGGTGAAATTAAGCAGGCAAAATGCTGGCCGGGCCTACATCGCGGAAGGATTAGCCGCTGGCGATCGGATAATTGCTTCCAAGCAAGTATTTATCTACGAAAGTTTAAAAAATTAGTTACAAGCGATATCTGACCATAAATGAACAAGATTATAAAAAACATCATTGTATTTGCACTTAAGAACAAGTATTTCATTTTCTTCGGTACATTTATTCTGATCCTTGCCGGATACCTGAGCTTCAAACAAACCACCATTGAAGCATTTCCCGACGTAACAAACACCAACATCACCATTATTACGCAATGGCCCGGCAGAAGTGCAGAGGAAGTCGAGAAGTTCGTCAGCCGCCCGCTAGAGATTGCGATGAACCCCACAGAGAAGCGTACCAGCATCAGATCCTCATCTTTGTTCGGTTTATCAATCGTGAAAATAACCTTTGAAGATGACGTGGACTATGCTTTTGCCAGAGTTCAGGTTAATAATCATCTGGAGGAAGCAGATCTCCCTGAGGGACTAAAGCCGGAGGTGCAACCGCCATATGGTCCTACAGGGGAGATTTTTCGATATACCCTAACGAGCGATGTTAAATCGGTGCGGGAGCTGAAGACGCTACAGGATTGGGTTATTCAACGTGAGCTGCTTTCCGTTCCCGGTATTGCTGATGTGGTAAGTTTTGGAGGCGAGGTGAAGACCTACCAGATCACGGTAGACCCGCAGAAAGCCATTCAGTATGGTGTAAGTGCAACGGAGCTTTTTGACGCGGTCTCCAAAAGCAACATCAATGTTGGAGGTGATGTCATTGTCCAGAGTGGACAAGCCTATGTCGTGCGTGGAATCGGTATTTTAAACAACATGGAAGAAATCCGGAATGTTGTTGTCGACAACTTCAACGGAACACCGATCTACGTAAAAACCATAGCAGACGTTACGGAGTCGGCCCTGCCACGTCTTGGACAGGTGGGCCGCGACTATGACCCGGATGTCGTGGAAGGTATTGTGGTGATGCGTAAAGGTGGCAACCCCAGCGAAGTTATTGCCCGCCTGAAAGAAAAGATTGACTACATCAACAACACGGTGCTTCCTAAAGATGTGCAGATAAGCCCGTTCTACGATCGGGAGGATCTTGTAAACTACGCTACGCACACCGTAATGGGGAACATGCTGGAGGGAATTCTGTTTGTGACGTTAATCGTATTTCTGTTCATGGCCGATTGGCGTACAACGCTGATCGTTTCAGTAATTATTCCTTTGGCACTGCTGTTTGCTTTTATATGCCTGAAATTGAAGGGCATGTCTGCCAATCTACTTTCGATGGGTGCCATAGATTTCGGAATTATCATCGACGGTGCGGTGGTGATGGTTGAAGGGATCTTTGTTGCATTAGATCATAGAGCGAAATCGGTGGGAATGGACAAGTTTAACCGCATGAGCAAGATGGGTGTAATTAAAAAAGCTTGTCTGGAAAACGGAAAGGGTATCTTCTTCGCAAAGCTGATCATCATCACTGGATTGCTGCCCATATTCACCTTCGAAAAAGTGGAAGGCAAGATGTTTTCTCCACTGGCCTGGACTTTAAGCTTTGCGCTCTTAGGGGCTTTGCTGCTCACGTTTACATTGGTGACAGCAATGGCCGGGATGCTTTTAAAGAAAGATGTCCGGGAGAAGCATAATCGCTTCCTTGAATTCCTCAACAAGCATGTTATGTGGATCTTTCAAAAGAGCTTCAAACTTCGCAGAACTGTTGTTGCAATTTCCATATGCTGCCTTATTGTGGGACTAGTCAGTTTTAAATTCCTGGGTAGCGAGTTTCTACCCAATCTTGATGAAGGGTCGATCTATGTACGGGCGACGGGGCCACTAAGCATTTCCCTGGATGAAACTAAAAAGCTGTCTGACCAGATGCGAAAGATCTTCCTGGAGTTTGATGAGGTGAAGCAGGTGATGTCACAGACCGGCCGGCCGAACGATGGTACAGATGCAACCGGCTTTTATAACATGGAGTTTCATGTTGATATTTACCCAAAAAAACAGTGGAAGCTGAAACAAAGTAAGGAGGCACTGATTGGCCGCATGCAGGACCGCTTCAAAGGCTTTCCCGGCATAAGCCTGAACTTTTCACAGCCCATATCAGATAACGTTGAGGAAGCTGTATCGGGTGTAAAAGGTTCGATAGTCGTGAAGATGTTCGGATCCGACTTCCAGGTGATAGAAAAAGAAGAAGAGAAAATCTTCAACATTCTTAAGAACATTGAAGGCATTGAAGATCTTGGAATATTGCGAAACTTAGGACAACCGGAGCTCCAGATTGATCTGGATCAGGCTAAGATGGCTTTGTATGGGATTACCACTGCAGATGCGAATGCAGTGATAGAAATGGCTATAGGAGGGAAGGCCGCGACCGAGATCTACGAAGCTGAACGGAAATTTGATCTGATCATCCGCTATCCGGAAGATTTCAGAGGGGATGAACGAGCAATTGGTAAACTCATGATTCCCAGCATCTCCGGCGGAAAAATTCCACTGGCTGAAATATCAAAAATCAGCAAAATAACCGGGCCA
>DDAD01000087.1:0-1977 GCA_002333205.1 Pedobacter sp. UBA2067 | reverse complement strand
CAATTTTCCATTCGGGGTCGGGACATGGGAAGCGTTATCGCTGAGGCGCAGGCGAAAGTTAAAGCAGAAATAAATCTTCCCGAAAGCTACACTTTGGAATGGGTAGGCGATTTTGAGAACCAGCAGCGTGCGGCAAAACGTTTGTCACAAGCCGTTCCAATAAGCTTGTTGTGCATATTCCTGCTCTTGTTTGTGCTGTTCGGGAATATTAGAGATTCATTACTCGTGTTGAACAACGTGCCATTTGCAATGGTTGGCGGCATTCTGGCGTTACTCGCAACCGGAATTAACTTCAACATCTCGGCAGGTATAGGCTTTATTGCTTTGTTCGGCATCTGCGTTCAAAATGGCGTCATCCTGATTACAAGATTCAAAACCAACTTTGCAGAACTTAAAAATATGCCTGAGTGGACGATTGTAGACGCATTGAACGATGGTCTGGAATCCAGAATCAGACCTGTAGTCATGACGGCAATGATGGCCGCTATTGGTCTGCTACCAGCAGCATTGTCTACGGGCATAGGTTCAGAAGCATCGAAGCCGCTGGCAGTAGTTGTGATCGGTGGATTAATCACCAACACGCTATTCAACCTTTTTGTGTACCCAATAGTGGTTTATTGGGTATATCGTAAAAGAACATTGCCGGCAACGCAATCTTCGTAGCACAAGCGAATCTCGAATCATTAATCAGGCAGACAAAACTTAATTCAGCTTACAATACATAAAACGATAAACATGGTACTTACAATCATTTTTCTGGCAGCACTTGGTACACAAGAAATCCTGATCATCTTAATTGCAATTTTGCTGCTTTTTGGAGGAAAGAAAATCCCGGAGCTTATGCGTGGCCTTGGTCAAGGGATAAAAGAATTTAAAGAGGGACAGAACGGAAAAGATTCATAAAGCCAGGAAGACAAACATGATTAAACATCCGTATATTGCACATCAATTCCTTGCCAAATCGAGCAAATCTCACATCAAAACACCTTCCTGATTGACAACGTATAATAATTCCTATAATTAATATTATGTTAAGTTGTACCTGTTGTTCCTGTGTTTGCTGGCACTCCTTTGTATATTAAATCTTCCTGAAAAGTATTTTAGTTAGAACTCCTGCAGGCGTTCCTTAAGCTCATCTACTTTGTCGTAGCGTTGCTTCCTGGTATTGATCTCAATAAGCAGCTGAATGGTCTGTCTGTCATTTGGAGCAATTTCAAATGCATGTGTAAGAATGTTCTCAGACTTGTTGATCTGCTCTTCATATAGCTGCATTTGATTTTGCTTGCCAGATTTTAGCGTTTCATTAGCCATATCGATGTAAACCAGTCCAAGCTGGTACAATGCCGGAAAGAAATTCGGGTCCATTGATAAGGCTGTATTATAAGCTGTCTCANNGCGTGTGCTGCTTCTTCAGTTGTTTTAGGTAGCCTAAAAGGTAAAACAGCTGTTTATTCTGTCCTTCAAGTCTAATAGCGTCCTGGAGGGCTTTCTCGGCACTATCATAACGCTCATTATCCAACAACATATTTACCAGGTCATTAAGTATGAATATGTTACCTGGATTTCTTTTTTGCCCAGTTTCAAGTACTTTGATCGCATTTTCAGTGTCGAATTTCGAAGAATAGATCTCCGCAAGGTGCTGGTAAATTACCGGGTTGGATGCACCTGTTTCAACGGCACGAGTATAGTAAATTAAAGCCTGATCATACTTGCGCAAGTTCTGAGATGCAATCGCTGTATTCAGCGCTAATGTGCTATCCTGAGGAAAATAGTCGCTCAGCTCCTTTAAATAGCCCAATGCGGTGGCATAGTCGTAACTATTGAATGCCCGATTGGCTTTGTCCTGCTTAATTACAAAAGTATTTAGCACTGCCGCATTCAGCAGTTTCTCATTCTCGTGAAAGCGATCCAGTTGCTTAGCAGTATCAATCAATGCTAAAGCATCCTGGTAGTATTTGTCTGGATCTTTGGGATAAA
>DDAD01000088.1:4857-15228 GCA_002333205.1 Pedobacter sp. UBA2067 | reverse complement strand
AAATACAAAAATACTTTTTTGTATTAAATGTTTGGAATTTAAAACAGTACCTTTTTTATACAATTTAGTAGCTAAACAGCATCAAACATCGTCTACTCGCCGAAGGCAGTACGTACGTTCTCGCGTAAATTATAGTTCGAGGCCATCACCTCACCATATGCCCCTGTGCTTCTTATGGCAATCAGATCTCCACGGAACGTTTCCGGAAGCTCAACTTCTTTTCCGAAGCAATCCGTGCTCTCGCAGATCGGACCTACAACATCATATTTTACCAGACCTGTACCAGCATCAGTATGCTCGACAGTCCGGGATATGTTTTCAATTTTGTGATAGGCCTGATACAAGGCTGGACGCATCAGCTCCGTCATACCGACATCCAGAACAATAAAGTTCTTCTTCTTACCATTTTTCACATACAACACCTGACTAATTACGGAAGCAGATTGTCCCACCAACGCTCTTCCCAACTCGAAGTGTACTTCCTGTCCATGTCCAACTTCAAGAAATTCATTGAAGATTTTGAAGTAGTTTTTAAAGTCAGGAATCTGCTGATCCGGGTTATAATAATCAATACCCAAACCACCGCCTACATTCAGGACTTTCACTGTAAATCCACGTTCCGAAAACCAGGTGGCAAATTCGTTTACGCGTACACAAAGGTTCTTGTACACGTCAAGATTTGTAATCTGTGAGCCAATATGGAAGTGTATACCTATAAACTCCAGATGATCGGACTTTTTCAATACCGTTGCACAGTCCGGAAGGTCCCAGCTGTTAATCCCAAACTTGTTTTCATCAAGGCCGGTGGTGATGTTCTGGTGCGTATGCGCATCCACATTTGGGTTTATGCGTATGGCAACTTTAGCCATTTTACCTTTTTTCCCAGCAAGGTCATTGATCACCTCGAGCTCCTGGATGGACTCCACATTAAAGCAAAAAATATCCTGGTCCAAGGCATAGTTAATCTCCCTGTCGGATTTACCAACACCAGCAAATACGATCTGTGAAGCTGGAAAGCCCAACTCAATTGCCTGCCGTACTTCGCCCCCACTAACGGCATCTGCTCCGAAACCCATATCCTTAACCTTACTTACTACGCGCGGATTAAAGTTTGCTTTCATGGCATAATGTACATGAAAGTTGTAGGGCTTTGCATGTTCAGCACAAGCATCCAGCGTTTGCTGCAGCAGATTTAAATCATAATAATAGAATGGCGTTTCTAATTCTGCAAATTGGGCTATATCTTTATCAGAAAAATTCATATTGAAATATCTTATTATATTTTGTTTGATAGGCCTGGCGGTGATCTATATAGGGAACTACTTAGACCTGAAAAGACAAAGAATTACCCATGCGGAATATAACCGGAGATTTCGGTTCACCTATGTCCTGGTCCTCGTCATCATCGCCATTCTGGTCTACCTGAAGAAGAAATAATGTTAAACATTGAAGTCCGGCGATCCGGATTTCGACACCGTATCCGCCAGACTTCAAGATCTTTTTTTAAAATAAACGGTTATGTAAGCTTCTTAATGCTTCAGTTTTGTCTTGTGTATTAATCAACAGCGAGATGTTGTAGTTACTTCCGCCATAAGAAATCATTCTGATCGGGATGTGTTTCAAAGAATCCAGCACCCTTGAAGCAAAACCGTGTTTCTCCGGTCCAAAATCACCAACAACACACACAATACTTTGATCCTTATCCAACTCCACCGACCCAAACGCATGAAGTTCTTCTACAATCTTGTCCAGGTTGTCTGTGAAATCTACCGTCAGTGATACCGCAACCTCTGAGGTCGTAATCATATCAATCGGTGTTTTGTAGCGTTCAAAAATCTCAAATACCCTCCTTAAAAAACCGTATGCCAGCAACATTCTGCTGGAGTGAATTTTAATAGCCGTAATTCCATCTTTAGCAGCGATAGACTTGATTTTTCCAGGCTCACTTTCTGCGGAAATTAAGGTTCCGTAAGCCTGAGGTTCCATGGTATTCAGCAAACGCACCGGGATCTTGTAGCGCTGTGCCGGGAACACCGATTGCGGGTGTAGAATCTTTGCGCCAAAGTAGGCAAGCTCTGCCGCTTCGTCGAAAGACAACTTGGCGATCGGACGTGTACCTTTAACAATCCTTGGATCATTATTGTGCATACCGTCAATATCTGTCCAGATCTGAACTTCATCTGCAAGAATAGCTGCACCGATTAGTGATGCGGTATAATCACTGCCACCACGACGTAAGTTGTCGACCTCACCAAAGGTGTTGCGGCAGATAAAACCTTGCGTAATAAACAAGGTCTGATCAGCAGCAGCATCAAGCAACGGTTGCAGGTGGCTGGTAATGAATGGAATGTCCGGTTCATTATCTTCATCAATCTTCATGAAGTCCAATGCTGGTAAAAGCACGGAGGCTACACCAATCGACTTCAGGTATATATGAAACAAGGTTGTTGAAATCAGTTCACCTTGTGCAAGCACGACTTTCTCTTCTATAGAAGTGAACAGGTCGTTTGCTAAAGCTGCAAGAAAGTTAAAGTGATACTCAATTAGTTCCTGTCCTTCTACACGGTATGGTCCCTCCAGCAACAATTCTGTAACGAAAGTCTGGTAGCTCTGCTTCAGGTTGTTAATTAAAGTAAGTCCACCCTGCTTATCATCCTTTAAAAGTTGGGCAGATATTTCAACTAAACTATTTGTTGTACCAGACACTGCTGATAAAACGACGATTTGCTTCTCTACCGGATTAATGATATCCAGCAATTTAGTCATCCGCTCAGGGCTTCCTACGGAAGTTCCTCCAAACTTTAATATTTTCATCTGTTTATAAATTTGTTTTTGATGAACCGCTCCTAGACCCGCCTATTCTGTCGAACATGAAAGATCATGGCCGTTTCATTAGATAATTTGTTATTAAATCTTGATTAAATAATGATTGTGTACCAATTTGTTCATTATTTAGCAACGAAATACCAAAAGCTTTTAATTAATTTACTTCGTATTTGTGCTAAGAACGCGTGAAAATAGAAAAAAGCACGATCATTTAGCACATTTCAAAATAATATTTGGAATGCTTAGTGAATACATCAGCCAAACCAAATGGATTTTCGGTATCATTTATGCTTAGCGGGATCTACTTGAATGATGAGCATCTACAAACAATTAATTAGAAGAACTGTTTAATTAGAAATTTTAAAACAACAAGAAATATAAAATGCAGCTAGAACCAACAACATTAGACACCATAAACAAGTGGCTGAACGGTAACTATGACGAAACCACTAAAGCAGAAATCCAGGACCTGCTGGATAGAGATGAGACTACCGCTTTAACCGACGCTTTTTACCGTGACCTTGAATTTGGTACAGGGGGCTTGCGCGGCATCATGGGCGCAGGTTCTAACCGCATCAACAAATATACAATTGGCACCGCAACCCAAGGATTAAGCAACTACCTGCTTAAGAAATATCCAGGCGAAAAGATTCGCGTTGCTATTGCACACGATAGTCGCAATAATTCTGACGTATTCGCTAAAGTCACTGCAGATGTATTCTCGGCTAATGGCATCCATGTGTACTTCTTTGAAGCTTTGAGACCTACACCGGAACTTTCTTTTGCCATCAGGCATTTGAAGTGCAAAAGCGGTGTAATGCTTACCGCATCACACAACCCTAAAGAATACAATGGGTATAAAGCTTATGGCGAACATGGTGGACAGTTCACCTCACCAGATGATAAACAAGTCATGCAGGAAGTTGCTGCAATCACGGATATCAGTCAGGTGAAGTTTGATCGTATAGACGAGAACATTGAAGAGATCGGAACTGGAATCGACAAGTTGTACCTGGATGAAATCGCCAAGTTATCTGTTTCTCCAGAGGCAATCCTTCGTCAGAATGACCTTAAAATCGTTTACTCTCCAATTCACGGAACTGGAATTACCCTGGCTCCAAAGGCACTAGCTCAATTTGGTTTCACCAACGTAACAGTCGTTGAAGAACAAAGTGAACCGGATGGTAATTTCCCAACAGTCGTTTATCCGAACCCGGAAGAAAAAGAAGCGATGACCTTGGCACTGCAGAAAGCGCAGGAGATAGACGCAGATCTTGTTCTTGCAACTGACCCTGATGCAGACCGCGTGGGTATTGCTGTTAAAAACAATGACGGTGAATTCGTATTGTTGAATGGTAACCAAACTGGAAGCTTACTAATCCACTACCTGCTCAACGCCTGGGAAGAAAAAGGAAAGCTAGACGGTAATCAATATATCGTTAAAACCATCGTTACCAGCTACCTAATTGATGCAATTGCGGCTTCTAAAAACGTGACCTGCTACAATACATTGACCGGTTTTAAATGGATTGGTCAACTGATCACGCAACTTCAAGGACAAAAAACCTTTATCGTTGGTGGTGAAGAAAGCTACGGCTACTCTGTTGGTGAATTGGTAAGAGATAAAGATGCCATCATCTCTTGTGCATTCATCGCGGAAATGACTGCTTATTACAAAGATAAAGGCACCAGCTTGTACAATGCGATGTTGGATATGTATGTAGAATACGGCGTGTACAAAGAAGAGCTGGTATCTTTAACTAAAAAGGGTAAATCTGGAGCAGAGGAAATTAAAGCCATGATGGAGAAATTCAGAAACAACCCTCCTGCACAGCTGGGTGGCTCTAAAGTTACCACCCTTAAAGATTATGAACTACGTACCGAAACGGATCTAACCAACAATACTTCTAAGCCTCTAGACTTACCTAAGTCAGATGTGTTGCAGTTCATCACTGAAGATGGTAGTATCGTGTCTGCAAGACCTTCAGGAACAGAACCTAAGATTAAGTTCTACTGCAGCGTGAATGCGCCACTAGCAGACAAATCACAGTATAAGGAAGTTGAAGCACAATTAAGCGGAAAGATTGCCACTTTAATGGCCGACTTACAAGCCTAATTCTATACCAATACCCATATAGCAAAAAGCCCTGGTTCATATGAATCAGGGCTTTTTAAATTTATATTCAAAGGCTACTTTTTAGTTTGCTCTTCAATTGCTTTCAACAGCTTATCATAAGGAGCGATGAATTTCTCAACACCCTCATCTTCCAGCTTTTGAGAGATCTGCTCAAGGTCAATCCCTGCAGCTTTTAATTTCTCAAGCGTCTCTGTTGCTTTGTCCAGATCTTCAGACAAACGGTCCGCAGGCTCCCCTTCTGTACGATATGCCTCCAACGTTTCCATAGGAACGGTATCCACAGTGTTCTTTCCAATTAAAGCATCTACATATTTGGTTGACTTAAAAGCAGGGTTTTTGCTGCTGGTACTTGCCCAAAGCAAACGTTGCGGTTTAGCACCTTCTGCTTCCAGTTTTTTCCATCTGTCAGAACTGAACACCTCAAGATAGATCTCATAAGCTTTTTTCGCGGATGCAATAGCGACTTCACCTTTCAAATCACCCAGGCCTTTTTCATCCAGTAATGGATCTACCATTACGTCAATACGGCTTAAGAAGAAACTTGCCACAGAAGCGATATCTGCAATCGGTTGATCTTTTTCCAGGCGCTCTTCTAATCCCGCGATGTAGGCTTCAGCCACAGCACGGTATCTTTCCAGGCCAAAAAGTAAAGTGACGTTGATGTTAATACCTTCTGCGATCGATCTGCGAATGGCCTCAAGACCTGGCTGAGTTCCGGGAATTTTAATCATCACATTTTGACGTGCAACTTTCTTCCAAAGGTCTACTGCCTGCTGGAATGTGCCTTCAGTATCCATTGCCAGTCTAGGCGATACCTCAAGACTAACGTACCCATCAGCACCACGTACATCTTCCTGATTATATAAAGGTTTAAAAACATCAGCAGCTTGTTGAATGTCGCTGATGGCAAGTTGGTAAAATACATCTTCAAAATCCTGCGTTTGTTCAGCAATACGCAAAATGTCGCTATCATAATCAGATGAACTACTAATCGCTTTTTCAAAAATTGCAGGATTTGAGGTTACGCCCCTTACGCCATCATTGTCAATCAAATCTTTAAGTTTACCGGATTTTATGATATCTCTATCAATAAAGTCAAGCCAGATGCTTTGACCAAAATCATGTATTCTTTTTACTTTACTGGTTTCCATAAAATATCTTTAAAATAAAAAACANNATAATTGATATATCAATCAAACAAATTAAAAGAATGATGGTTAATGAGTCATAGTGTTTTCATCTACCTATGTTTTGAGTCCGAAACGATTGTTTCGGGCTTTTTTTATGCCCATTCCAGAATGGAGCCTGCATTACACCTGGCTTACGGTAAAAAGCGACTTGGAACTTACTTGCTTCGACATTGATGAGGCTTTGTTACGTTTCCATACGTATGAAGCACGTAGCAACCCCCTAGCAAGTACGTCACAAGCACCTTGCAACAGTAGCCCTGGAGGGAATGGTACCCAAAAGCAAAAGCGGGCTATTTGCCCGCTTTTTTATAAAGTTTACTATTTGTGTGCTGTGCTGATCGTCTGTTATTGCACTGGCTTTTTGTTCTCTTCTTTTGTTGGACTCAGGTTTAGGATATCATCACCATTGTTCATTTTCTGTCCTTCCAGCTTATCGCTGATTTGTTTAGCTTGCTTGTAGTGCGCCTCAAGAATCGGTAAAGTTTTAGTCGCGAAAGCTTTAATTGCCGGGTCCTGTGCGGATGTTGCAGTTCTGAAAAGTTCCAATGTTGCAATGTGATCAGTTACCATCATTTTCATATAGTGCCTGTCAAAACCATCGCCTTGCAAACCGTTCATAGCATCCATGTGTGCTTTTTCTTTCTGGGGGAAAGTGTTTGCAAGCTGAAGTCCTTTATTCTTCGCAATACTTTCTAGTTCTTTATTCGCTGCAGTATGATCCTTTATCATCATGTTGGCGAATTCTATTACAATTGGGCTCTTAGATTTTCTTATGGCAAGGTTACCTGCCTCAACTTCCATCATGCCCCCAATCCCAGCTTTGTTCACGAATTCGGTTTCAACCGGTACCAGTTTAGTGTCTTTCTTGGTTGCCGCATCGCCTATGGTGTCCAGTGCAGTGTCTGCAGATAAGGTCGTAGCGGNNAATGCGATTCCGGAAATCATCAATGCAGCGATTAGGTTTCTATTTTTCATAATTCTATGTTTTAGTTTTGGAATTAAAATCCCTATTCATTTGGTTCTACAAGCTAACAACAGCTATATAAATCAAAAGTTTTAAAACGCTTAAACGGTTCTGACATGCTCTTATGCTTTGAACCAGCATATACAACAAAAAATATTTTTTTCCAAACATTTCAGTGCGGTTATAGTTGTAATGTCAACCAACCAGAACAATAAAACTTTAAATAGCTAAACTATGGCAACGACTAAAAAAGCAGAATCAGCAGCTGAAACTAAGAAATCAGCGGATACTAAAAAATCAACCAAAAAGAAAGCATCGGGTATGACCGGAAAGATGAAAGACTCAGAATTCCATGAGTTTTTTATTGACGGGTTGAAAGACATTTACTGGGCTGAAAAACACCTGGCGAAAGCCTTACCGAAGATGAAAAAAGCATCTACTAGCGAAGAGCTTGCACAATGCTTTGAAAAACATGCTGAAGAAACCGCAGAACATATCGCTCGTCTGGAGCAGGTTTTTGAATTGATGGAAGAGAAAGCTGTGGCAAAAAAATGTGAAGCAATGGAAGGATTAGTTAAAGAAGCAGAAAGCATCATTGAAGAAACCGATAAAGGTACAATGATCCGCGATGCTGGACTAATCATGGCTGCACAGAAAGTTGAACATTACGAGATTGCATCTTATGGTACCTTGAGAACTTTTGCAGAGATCATGGGGCATACAGAAGTTGTTGATCTTTTAGACCAGACGCTTGAGAATGAAAAAGCCACCGACGTACTCTTAACTGAGGTTGCTGTTTCTTCAATCAACGAACCAGCGTCTGAAGAATAAAAGACTTATTAGTTAATTTTTATTTTAGCCCGGACGCAGTGTGTGTCCGGGCTTTTTGGTTTAAATAAGGCAAGCACGGCTTTTATACTGATTGATGTCAGCATGACGTAATCNNGTAATACTTCAATCTCTAATGGAGATTTTAAAACTTGCTATCAGAAAGTTCGTTTTAAATGTAGAATATTAGCTCAGATTAAGGATCATGATTACACTGGAGAACGAACTACTGAAAGCAAGCTTTGTACAAAAAGGCGCTGAACTGCAATCGCTGAAAAGCAAAACTTCTGATATTGAATACATCTGGGATGCTGATCCGAAGGACTGGGCCAAACACAGTCCGGTACTCTTCCCGATTGTCGGCGCATTAAAAAATAACGAATATGCCTACCAAGGGGAACGGTACGAGCTTTCCAGGCATGGTTTCGCACGGGACATGGAGTTTGAGTTGGAGTCGAAGTCAGCCAGTGAGGTTGTTTTCACTTTGCGTTCTTCTCCCCAAACGAAGAAAGTGTATCCTTTTGAATTTAGCCTGAGTTTGATCTATACGTTGAAGAGCCATGGCCTGAGCTGCACATACAAAGTTTACAACCCATCCCAATCTGATCTTTTATTTTCTGTTGGTGGGCATCTGCATTTGCGACACCTNNCACCTGTTAACGAGACCATTGGCTATGAAGATTATTATTTGCGCTTCAATCAGGACGAGGAACTGGTAGTCAGTAAGATTGACGATAACCTGATCTCTGACGAAGTTCAAACCATCAGTTTGAAAGGTAAGGTTCTTCCACTTAGGCACGAATTATTCTATGAAGACGCGCTGGTGCTTAAATCTCTGCAAAGCAAAAAAATTAGTCTGCAAAATAAGGTAAACACCCATGGCATACATTTCAGCTTTGAAGGATTTCCGTTTTTTGGAATTTGGGCGGCTAAGGATGCAAACTTCGTTTGTCTTGAACCTTGGTGTGGCATAGCCGACGGTGTTAATCATAGCGGCCAGTTGAGTGATAAAGAAGGTATCATTATTCTATCTGCGGAAGAATCCTGGCAAAGGACCTGGCAGGTAGACATCTTTTAAGGTTCCTCGCGTATTATCCTTCCCTCCTTCCAGAAAACAGCACTGCTGCTATCGGGATAATTTCTGGTGGTAAGTAATGCGAGACGATCTTTGTCCAGTACGAATAGTGAACAGAAATATCGTCCTTCATTAACTGGCAGGTCGGGATAAGGAAAGCTCAGATTTCCGAAGTTCTTCGCCACGCTGTTCCCCACCATAACGACAACAGAATTCTTTTTCCAACCTTTATAGCGATCGAGCTTGCGACCGACTTCTGTCTGCATGGATATAACGGTTTCGCCGGAAGGGAACTGTACTACGGTAGGTGCACCACCCCATACAGGATCGACTGAACCAATCCAGCGCCGTCCATTATCTTTTGTTCCGACTGTTGCATAATTCCAGTTGGCTTTCATGGAAGTCCAGATAATCTCCGGCGAGGTCATGTTTTCTACTGCTTCCACCGGTATGATAATGCCTTTATCATCTTTAAGCACTAAAGGAACCGGCATTCCATCCCTGCGCCCCGGTGTAAAAGCAACCATTTGTGGGCTCGACCAAGTGGCACCATTATCTTTTGAACGGATCAGGAGGACTTTTTGTTCATGACGACCTTTTGCTGCCTTAGTGCTAACCAGCTCATTTGAAAAGAACAACTGGATCTCTCCGCTTGGCAGTTGCGTCATCCCGGGTTCCCAGGAGCGCCCTAAAGCAACAATTGATGGTTTACTCCAGCTTTCACCAGCATCTTTACTTATGCGGGCCTGTAAGTTATTATGTACGCTGTCGTCTGGAATTCCTCTCCCGGTGTATGCGAGCAACAGCCACTTGTTTTTAAGTACGAGCAGATCGGGCGTCGAGAACCCGGAATATCGATCTTGCTGATCATCCTTTACAATGATTCGTTCCTTAGTCCAGCTTTTCCCGTTGTCGAAGCTTTTTCTGAGCGCGATATTGTCCCACTCGTGGCCTTTTGGTCCGAAGTGATAGACCATAAAAACGGTATCTCCATTGAACCGTCTGGCGCGGCCGTATTCCGCGAAATATTCTTCATGTGAAACTTTCCTTTCCGATTTGTCCCAAATAATGCTCGCATTTCGAATGGTGTCGTCAATTCTTGGAAAATCGTCTTTCGCAAACTGGATGGCCGGCTTTTTTTCCGGTCCTTGTTTACAGGATGTCAGGTAACCGCAAGTGCTAAAGACGAGGAAGATGGAGTAAAGGATAAGTTTCTTCATAGACGGGTATTGTCTATAATAAACAGTTATTGACTTCGATTGATTGATCGTATTGATTATTAACAGAATTGTTATTTAACGATTCTGGTGAAATGCTTTTAAATACAAGAGCCCCGGAAATTTCCGGGGCT
>DDAD01000088.1:3684-4837 GCA_002333205.1 Pedobacter sp. UBA2067 | reverse complement strand
GGGTCTCTTCACCAGAATTGGATACCAGGATTTCCGTACCGATTTCAAATACAGCATCCAGGCCCTCCCAGTAGTCGCTGATGATCGGCACACCGCAGGCTGCTGCTTCAAACAGCCTCACACTTGGTGAATATCCGGCTTTGATCATATCTGCGCGGGTGATGTTTAAAGCAAAACGTTGCGCATTGTAGAACTTGCGGTGCTCTGCAGGCGGCAGGTGATGAATGTGTTCGATGTTCGATGGCCACTGTACCGTTTTAGGATATTGCGGTCCGGCAACGGTGAAACGGCCCCCCGGCCATGCTTTTGCGGCATCAAACATAAGTTTCTCCAAGGGTGGTTGGCGGTCATCGCTATAGGTACCAAGGTAGCCAAGGTCCATTGTTTTCTCCATTTCTTCAGGAAAATATAAAGCTGGATCTACAGAGCAGTATAATGCCCTGGCACATGGGGAGCCATACTGCTCTTCGAGAAGTTTAAGTGTGGGTCCACCAGTAAACGAAAGATAAAGGTCGTACTTTGCAATGAGCTCGGGACTCAGGTACTCGTAGTCCTTACGCTCCAGTTTAGCGAGTGTGACAGGTGTATCAATATCGTAGAATGCCTTGATGCCTTTGGCCGTTTCGCAAACCCACTCCCCTACCGGAACACCTTCGGGTACATAAGATCCTACGATCACAAAATCAGCAGCACTTACTTCTGCTGCATAGTTGTTCTTCAATTCCTCCAGATCTTTGTATAAGATCGTTCTGCAGTATTCGGGGTGGGCAAGGTCTCTGTTGTCGGCATACCATGGCACATCGCGTTCCAGGAAAGTCACCCGGTGTCCTGCTTTATCCAGCTCCTTAACAAGGGCACGAAAGGTTGTTGCATGCCCGTTACCCCAGGAAGATGTAATGGAAAGGCCAAGTATGGTAATGTTTAGTGGCTTGTTGTTCATACCGGATCTGAATTGGTGAGTTCAAAGTGTGCTTTAAACAATTTATCTGCTTCAAGTGCACGATGTGCATAGGTGTGGGATTTCAACACGCGTTCTTTTGCAGCTTCTCCGATAGCTTTTGCCTCTTCAGCCGATAGCTTGCTCAGAATTTCTGCAACTTCATCGCCGCTGCCTGCCACCAGGATTTCTTTACCAGGTTCAAAGAAGAAGTCG
>DDAD01000088.1:0-3624 GCA_002333205.1 Pedobacter sp. UBA2067 | reverse complement strand
ATACAAGCACCTGCACCTGCCGCTTCAAACACGCGGGTAGCCGGCGAAAAGCCCATCTTCGCCATGCTGTCTCTGCTGATGTTTAGCACAGCCTTCGGTGTGCAGTTGAAAGCGTTATGTTCTTTGGTGTAGACGTGGCCAATGTATTCAATGTTTGATGGCATGTGTTTATCACCCCAGCCGCTACCGCCAATTTTAAAGGTTTGTTCTGGAAGCTGGGCTGCAGCTTTCAAAAAGAACTCTTCCACACGCGCCTCGCGGTCTGGTAATCTGTTCCCTAAAAAGGCCAGATCACACTTGAACTTTTCTTCTTCGGGTACCGGATAGTGGGTTTCAGGATCAAGGGCATTATAGATCGGAATACATCTGCTTGCGCCAAAGGCTGTATAAGCATCAATCACCGGCTGTCCACCTCCATAGGTCAGGATCATATCGTATTGTGGAACTAGCGCACGGAACGGATCCTCCGGATTGTTGGTCATGCGCTCCAGTGTCGCAGGTGCATCAACATCCCAGAAGATTACCAGCTGGTGCTCTTTTCGAAGTTTAAGGACTTCAGCTNNTCTAGCGAGCACGGCATGGGCACTTTCCTCATTATTTTCATATACCACTACCGTTGCCCATTCCGGATCAGGAATGTCGCGGTGCTGCTGACGCTCATAAGCATCTGGTTCGTAAAAGGTGATCTGGTGCCCCAGACGATTTAATTCTTTAATGATGCCTCTATAGTAGGTAGCTGCGCCATTCCAATATGCGGAAACAAGGCTTGAGCCGTAAAAGGCAATTTTCAATTGGTTCTTCATGATTCTTTGTGGTTAGGTTTTGGAAGTGTCTCAACGATTTGCAGCAGTTCATCTACGCGGTGGGCACAGGTGTGTCTGGCCTGGATGGTTTTCAATCCGTGTTCAGCGATGGTTCTGCCCGTAACGCCATCGTTTAAGATATTGGATAGATGTGTTTTCATCGCTTCTTTGCTGTCTGCAACGAGATAGTCCTTTCCGGGTGTGAACAGGTTTTCAGCGTCATCCCAGGGCGAACACACCAAGGGAATGCCGCAAGCCATTGCTTCGAAAGGGCGAATTGTAGGGATGCCAGGCAGTGATTCTACATACGGCCGGCGCGGTACATGAACAGTCACCTTGTACTTTGCGAAAATTTCCGGTGCTTTATAGTTTGGTAGCCAGTTACCATATTCAATGCCTGCATCTTCCAGCGCCTTCAATGCGGAATCCGGATAGCGTACACCGTAGATTTTTGCTTTTAGGCCAAGTTCCTTAACGGGATCGATCAGGAAGGTCTGGAGTTCTTTGGTTCTTTCATTATCTCCCCAGTTTCCAACCCAGACGAGATCTCCAAGCTTTTCTTCGCTTTCCATTGGATGGAAAATCAGTGTATCGGCCGCTTCATGCCAGGTCCAGGCATTTTTAGTCCAACCTTCATTCAGGTATCAGTCACGTATAACATTGCCAAATGCAAGTACCCCATCATAATGACGGAGATCATATTGTTCCATGCTGGCACGTTCGGTTACTGCACGGTGGTGGGTATCATGAAATAGCAGTTTGAATCTGCGTGCTTTTTCATGGTACGCTCCTATCGCTTTAACGAGGCTATGTTCATTCCATTCGTGGACAATCACCAGGTCCTGATCTGCTAAGGCCGTTTCAAGATCTATCTTGTCGGCTTCGTAGAAAATAGACTTTAGTTGTGGGTAGGTACGTTGAAATTCTTCCAGGTAAGATTCGCCATGGCCTTCAAGGAGGTTGGTTAAACTCCAATTATCTTTAGGCTCGTACACTTTTACCTCATGTCCCCTGTTGATCAGCTCGGCCACTACACCTCTGAGGAAGTGCGCGTTACCGTGGTTCCAATCGGATAAAAGGGAATGGTAAAACATGCTTATTTTCATATATTCTTTTTGATTTTTAGGATACTAAATTGGTTTGTACCAGGTGCTGATACAGTTGCAGGTATTTGCCTGCCATATGCTCAAGTGTATATGCTTGGGCTCTTTCAGTAGATCGTTTGATCATTTCGGTAGCATGGGCCGGGTCTTGCCGCGTTTGAAGTATTAATGCATCGATCTCTTCAGGTTTATCCGGATGAAAATAGAGCGCAGCATCTCCCCAAAGTTCTTTGAGCGTCGGGTTTTCAGCAAGCAACAGCAAACAGCCGGAAAGCGCAGCTTCCAATGCCGACAGGCCAAAAGGCTCGTACTTTGCAGCCAGGATGTAGTATGAGGATGCTGCCAGATGCTGGCAAATTTCTTGCTGAGGCAACTTACCAAGTAGTTGCACATTATCGATCGTAATCTTCTCACCCGTATTTGGATCCGTGTTGTCACCTGCTATAAGGATTGGCAGGTTGTCGGGATTGGAGATCTTACTTAAAATGCTCAGGTTTTTAGCTTCATCCCAGATGCGCCCCATGGCAAATATTTGCTCCTTCTTTTCAGTTGTATAAAAACTGCTGCTATCCCGACCATTGTAGACGACTTCAATGTTCTCCAGAGGTCCNNATCCGTTTAAATGGATGATGTCGGGGTTGATTTCCCCTTCAAGCGCTAACAACCATTCGCCGGAGGCGTCGACATCATCCCAGGGATCTTCCATCCATTCCAGTTTGTAGCTGCTTTCGTGAAGCTGAACATTGGAGAGGCCTTTGACTTCCATATGCTGACTCTCTGATAAGCAACAACCCATTGTTGCCAGGTAAACGGTGATGCCCGCAGCATCAAACGCCCGGCAAAGATCCATGGAATAGGTCCAAACACCTCCCACTGGATCTGCTGTCATAAGTACTTTCCGGATTGTTTGCTCCCTAACCATCATAGGCGAATGCGCTATTTTCTCTTGTAGATTTTATCGAGGATCTCTGCTGCTTTTAAATATTGATAGGCTTCTGGATTAAACTTTTTCCCCTTTGCGGCAAGCTCTTCAGCCCAGTTAATAGCTGCTTTTCCGCCCCAGGGGTCACCGGGCGTACTGATGACCTCACGCGAGGTACCATAAAAACGTTCAGTGGAAAAGTCGTAAAAAGAACCGTTTATGTTCTTGAAGGACACTCCGCCTTGTGTACCGTAGATGCTAACTTCGATCACGGCATCCACTCCCGCAGGCAGGTTCCAGGAGCATGCAAGTTGAACAGCTATACGCTCGTTAAGCAACATTTGTGCAACCGCGTAGTCTTCTACCTGCTCAACAATGTCTTCAATCTTCTTGCCCTTAGAGAACAGTTGACTGCTGACTTCGTTGACTTCCGGGTTGTTGAACAACCAGACCAGCAGGTCGACAAGATGAACACCAAGGTCCATCACACAACCACCACCAGCAAGCTCGGGGTCGAAGTACCAGGGCTTATCCGGTCCATATGCGTTGTGGAAGACCAGGTTTACCCCGTAGATCTCACCCAGCTCTCCCGAGTCGAGTACCGACTTCAAGGCCATTATACCGTTTGTAAAACGATAAGAGAAGTCGACACCTAAAAGCAGGTCCTTTGCTTCGGCAGCTTCCACTACCGCCTTAACTTCTTCTGCATTTCGGCCAAGAGGTTTCTGGCAGAACACCGCTTTACCGGCCTCCAGCGCTTCTATCGACTGCGCTGCATGTAAGGCACTGGGACTGG
>DDAD01000127.1:5815-12052 GCA_002333205.1 Pedobacter sp. UBA2067 | reverse complement strand
CGATTTCCAGTAATGCCTTACAACGCTCCACGTCAACTTTACCATCGGCAGTAAGCATTCCAAAAACAACACCGTCACAGCCGAGGGCTTTGCAGCTTTGTACATCAGCTTTCATGACCTCAAATTCCAAATCAGAATAGAGGAAATTGCCACCACGAGGCCTTATGATTGGGTATAACTTAATTTTTAACAACTTTCTGGCTAAAGCGATCTGGCCATACGAGGGTGTGGTTCCACCTTCAAGTAAATTATCGCACAGTTCAACCCGGTAAGCGCCTCCCTCTTGGGCAACCAAGGCAGAATTAACCCCATTCGCACAAACTTCCAACTGTACCATCTTAATAATAGCTTTNNCGCAAAGGAAAAACCTTTTTGAATTGCATACGCGCCATATTCTCCTTTTTTGTTTATCGCAAGAAATCCAACCTGAATGTTCTTAGCTGTTTCTGGCTTTTTCTTAATGATGCGCATCACGGCCTCCTTGCAAGCAGCCTCAGGGGCATAACCTTGCCGCATGAGTTCTACAACCAGGAAAGAGCCCACATTCCGGACAACTTCTTCTCCAACGCCGGTAGATGTTGCACCGCCGACCTCATTATCCACATATAAACCAGCGCCAATAATTGGACTGTCGCCAATGCGGCCATGTAGCTTATAAGCCATTCCACTCGTGGTACATCCTCCAGAAATATTTCCTTTTGCATCTATGGCCAAAATGCCAATGGTATCATGGTTGTACTGATTCCCAGGTAGCTTCTGTGGGCTTGCTTTATCATATTGCTGATTTTCAATGTTCATTACAGGAGCATATTCTGCGGTCTTTAACCATTCCTTCCAGGCTTTTTCACTTTCAGGCGTAAGCAGGTTTTCTTTTTTAAAACCATTTTCCAGTGCAAACTGAAGAGCACCGTCACCCGCAAGCATCACATGTGGTGTTTTTTCCATCACTTTTCTCGCAACGGAAATCGGATGTTTGATATGTTCCAAAGCAAGCACAGCACCGCAATTTCCCTGTTCATCCATAATGCATGCATCGAGGGTAACGTTGCCATCTCTATCTGGTAAACCTCCATAACCCACCGTTTGATTCTTTACATCGGCTTCAGGTATCCATCCAGCCTGTTCAACAGCATCCAGCGCCCGGCCGCCTTTAGACAGTACCGCCCAGCCAGCTTTGTTGGCCGCAACGCCGAAGTCCCAGGTCGAAATAATAATCGGTTTTGCAGGTGCTGATGAAGACGCATCTGGCAGAACATTCGCAACGGCATGCTGATTTAAAGCAATTGCTCCTGCGGAAAGCGCAGAAGCTTTAATGAATTTTCTTCTGTTGAACATATAAAAGATAAAGCTTGAAAGTGCCAAATTAAAGAAAAGCGCACAAAAAACACCAATTGCGGCATCATCAAACGTTAGTCGAGAAAATATAATGCGCATATCGGGTAGCAGGCGAGCGCATGTCCAACAAAACACACACCGAGCTTGTAAGACTTTTCTTCAAACAGGTAAAGCAGATAGACAGATAAATACTCAGTAAACTCATGGATCTGGCTGAAGCCAGACTACCTTTTGCTCAGGCTGATGTGCAGCACCAATGATTTCTGCATATAATTCAGGTCTTCTAGCCTTCTTATATCTATATCCACCAGATTTTTCAACCTTTTCCCTGGTGATTAATGCCGTCACGACCTCGTCACCCAAGCGCCTACACTCCGCTACAACATCTCCAAAAGGATCCAGGATCATCGAGCAGCCGTTTTTTAGCTGATCATCGTCCATGCCAATTGGATTGGAAAATATCGCATAAATACCATTGTCATAAGCACGGGCGGGAAGCCATTTCATCAGCCAGGCGCGGCCTTTCAGGCCATCAAACTCTAGTCGCAGCGAGGTTGGGTCCTTTTCACGATTGTACCAGAGAGACGGATCAACAAATCCCGCTCCGGGTCTTGTAGAGGGTGTACACATCGTTACATGAGGCATAAAAATGATGTCTGCTCCAAGCAGATTTGTTGCTCTTACATTTTCAATAACGTTGTTGTCATAACAAATCAGAATGCCACATTTCCAACCAAAAAGATCAAAAACAACATACTCGTTTCCGGGTGTGATGTGCGGATTTATAAATGGATGCAGCTTCCGATACTTGGCTATGAGGCCATTTTCACCAACACAAACATATGCCTTAAAGATCTGATCATGCGCATCTTTCTCGAACAGACCAGCCAGAATAACCATCTGATGTTCCCTTGCAATTTCAGTTAACTTCCGAACACTATCGCCAGCTGGAATAAACTCGGCTACATCAAGCAGCTCCGATTTAGAAAGATTCCGCGCGAAGGTATATCCGGTAATGGAACATTCATGGAAAGCCACAACCTTTGCACCTTGTGCGCTGGCCGTTGCGGTCAGCTCTTTGATCCGCTCTAAATTATACGCCTTGTCCCCGCTTCTGTTTTCAAACTGCGCGGTCGCTATTCGTAAGTCATCCATCTATTTAATTTTGCTATTTTTTCTTAGGCACTTTCGCACCTTCCTTTTTAGCTTCTGAGAGACCGATCGCTATGGCTTGCTTCTGTGAAGTTACTTTCTTTCCTGTGCCAGTCTTTAGCTTTCCTTCCTTCATTTCGTGCATCACCTCTTCTACTTTCTCTCCAGCTTTTGTTGAATACTTTGCCATAAGTTAAACATTAAATTTCACTAACATACCATATATGAACACTTTACTCAAAAGCATAAAACCGGCATTTTTGTTTTCAAAGCTTGTAGTTCCTCGCCTATCAAGATGCTGACCATTTTCTAAATCTTCGTGTAAACATTAGGCTGCTTTGTTGAACGTTCAACACGTGTTAAAAACAAAAAATCAAGTTTCGCATAACTATTTGTACATAACTGATATTATCATGAATAGAACTATTGGACTAATCCTAATGGTCCTCGGCATCATCATGCTGATTTGGACCGGTTTTTCATACACGAAAAAAGAGAAAGTTATAGATGCCGGGCCTATTCAGGTATCTGCGGACAAAGAAAAGAATGTTAACTGGCCTCCCTATTTGGGCGGTATTTTGCCGATCGGTGGAATCGTTGTGGTTGCAACGGCTAAGAAATAGGGCCTTCCAAAGCATCATGGCTCTTGCTAATTATGGCTTTGATGGTCTCGTCAAGCTGGGCGGCAGAGCGATCCAGATATGCAATTATGGATTCTCTTGTCGCCTTTTCTGTTGCAGGATCCTTTAAGAGCTCCGTCAAACCCAGAATGCTGGTAAGCGGTCCACGAACCAGATGTGCCTGAGACCATGCAATTTCTTTGAGGCGTCTGTTATGTGCCTCAATGGTCTTTGTATACGCCACTCTTTCGCTGATGTCTTGCAATGCACCAATCATCTTCAGTACCTGACCATTCTGTTCATCAAAAATCAGAAAGCCCCTATCCAGAACATATTTGAAAGTACCGTCTGCACACCTGAAGCGGTATTCACTTGTCCAACGTGACAGCTTATGTTCTACATGATGGTTAACTACACCAGTGACCCGCTCTACATCTGCGGGATGTACACGATCATACCACCATTGAAAGTCGACTTCCAGTACATCATAGCCAAATACTGCCTTAATTCCATGGTTCCACAACACGTCGCCTGTAACAATATTAAAGTCCCAGATCACATCACTTGTTGCCTTTGAAACCGCATTGAATCGCTCCAGGTGCTCCTTGATCTTTAGCTCTTGTTCCACCCGGTCCGTCACCACACGTGCGTTACATACGATGCCGTCTATGGCAGGATCGTTCCTGAGATCCGTAATGATGGTTTCCATCCACTGTGTTTTGCCTTCCTGATCCACAATACGGTAAGGAGCAACTTTGATACAGTTCTTCTCCACAAGGTTCTGAAGTTGCAAGGACAATGTTTCCCGATCCGATTCANNGTTCTGGTTTAATCCCCAACAGCCGCTCCACAGGCTGACTCACGTATTTATAAGTCCCTTCAGCATCAAGAACTGCAACAAAATCCGAACTCTCCTGTATTAAGGTCTTAAAGCGACGTTCACTATCTATAAGCGCTTGTTGGAATTTCAATTTCTCTGTAATGTCTAATGCCACCGCAATCCGTGCCGCTCTGGAACCATATCGAATTGAATTTCCAACGATGTTAACGACGATGATCTCTTCAGACTTCTTCTTGTGTCGTACAATGGTTGAATGCGATAACCCAGGTCTGATTTCGTTTTTAATGGTTTGCAGAAAATTATCAGCATCTTCTACCGGTCGGATTGACTGGATGGACATGCTCAGGAACTCCGCCTTCGTATATCCGTAATGGGCAACTGCAGCTTCGTTCACATCCAGAAACATCAACGTTTGGAAATCGTAAACCCACATCGGCATAGGATTAAGCTGGAACAGGTCACTATAAGTATCCTTCAGAGATTCCAGTTCTGCTTCCGCCATTTTTCTGGCAGACACATCCCGCAACACGCCAATCATCCGGTTTGCGGTGCCATGTGCGTCTCGTAAAATGTACCCATTTGCTTCTATATCTGAATATTGACCATCCAACCGTCTTAGTCGGTATTCGCCAGTCCAGGTATGCACATTTTCATCATCAATTGCGGTATATAGGCTGCGAGCCAATTCAGGGCGATCTTCGGGATGCAGCAGCTCCTTCCAGCTTTCTATAGAAAATTCATCTTCAGGCCGATAGCCATATAGATGAAAAGCATGATTCCACTCAATATTGTCACTGGTAATGTTCCAGTCGTATATGGCATCATTGGTGGCGAGGTTGACATATTTGTACCTTTCATTACTCGTCTGAAGCGCCGTTTCTATCGTTTCATGATCCTTCAATTGTTGCTGAAGACGTTCATTGTTCTGTTCCAGTTGTTTTTCCGCCTCCACCAATGCCGTGATGTCTGTAGAACTTTGAACGATGTATTGTACATGTTTGTTTTCATCCAATAGCGGATATGCTTCTACGTTCCAGTAGCGCGGGTGATGCTCCTTAGTAGCTGCAGGTACTCTATATAGATGACGCTGCACAACCTTAGGTGTTTTACTCACCAGAACATGTTCGAATGCATCTATTATGTCCTTTGTACGGCTTCCATCATCATCTATATCCGATGGAAAAACTTCAAAAAAAGGAAAGCCGATCAGGCTTTCAGCCTTAGTTCCTGTAGCCATTGTAAAAGCTTGATTAACCGCTACGATTGTATATACCAATGCATCAGGCTGTAAAATGATACATGGAGTAGGTATCGAATTATATATAAGTTCAATCTTCTGCAAATTGACCATAGATGAGGTGGAGGTAATTGGATGTTAACGATGGAAAATGATCAACCCTAAAGTTAAAGAAATATTTTTCACCGGATGAAAAAATTAGAACCTTCTTTGGTATTTAGTAGGCCGGACCTGAAAATTCCTTAGTGATTTTGGCAAGGTACAGCTTGTTATTCGATTTTCTAAAATCGACATCCAGACATTTATTAAAGAATATAAAGGCTTTCAAGCTATTAACAAACCTTAGAAGCTGATCTGACTGCAACTTAACGGGTTCAAAGTGCAGATTATGTATAATCAGCACTTTGTTTTTACGGTCAGCCTTTGCGTCCATTCTTGCAATGAAAGTGTCGCCCGCAAGGACTGGTAAAGAAAAGTAGCCATATCGCCGTTGAGGCGCTGGCACAAAACATTCCAACTGATAGTCAAAATTGAAGAAATCTCTCAAACGATATCGGAAAACGTTAAGGATGTCAAAAGGTGAAAGAATAAAAACTTCGTTTGAGACTTCAGGCAAATTCTCCTTTTTAGGCAGCATATACAAAGGATCTTTCAGTCCCTCAACTTGCACCTGCATTACTGCTCCAAGTTCAACGAGGTTGGAAAGCTCCTTTTTTACTGAATTGCCTTTAACCCGGCGTGCCCACCACGATATATCTTTAGTATAAGCCAAACCCATCACCTTCAAGGTACGGTCAATGATATGCTGCGCATATTCTTCGGCTGTAGGCATCTGTTGATCGATTTCAGTGGGAACGAAATTTACTGGAAGATCGTAGATTTTCTGAAAGGTCTTGCTGCGCCGGATCATCAATTTTCCATTAAGATAAAGTCTTTCTAACGCAACCTTAGCTGGCCGCCAGTCCCACCATCCAGTACTCGCTTCCAAACGGTCATATTCGAAATCGCCAACCCGGACTGGCCCATCACGTTCCACACGATCAAGAATATAC
>DDAD01000127.1:0-5793 GCA_002333205.1 Pedobacter sp. UBA2067 | reverse complement strand
GCATGATGATGCGCGCGTGCTATTACCGTGTTGGTATCCAGTTGCAAAAAGCCGAAATGTTCAATCATCCGGTACACGGCGCCTCTACCCTGTCCGAAGTGTGCAGTACTTGCAAGTCCGGCAGCGTTTAGAATTATGCTTCTGGCTTGTGCCTTCGTTAAGGTAAACATCTTAGATAACGCCGTTAGAAGTGTGACAACACTTTTTTCATCTCCTGTGTAGAAGTGGTAAAATCCGCAAATTTCTTACTTTTGCCGATGTGAATTGGAATACGATTCATTCGACTTGCCAGTTCTGTCATTGGCATATTATCCAACGTTCTGAACTCCTCCTTCCAGACTTCCAATTCATACAAACNNTACGATTATACCATCATAGATCAACTGACTTATAAAGCTATTTTTGAATAACACCTCTATGTTGCTAAGGTCTGATGATTTTACTTCAGTCAGAATCACATTGTACTTGGTTAAGCCATTTGTAAAAAGCAGACATTTCTTTCGCTCAACAAAAAATATAGTGGCGTTCCATTTACCTAAAATTCCCGTTTCTGCACTTGTATCGTTGGTGATAAACTTTTTAAAAAATGGCTCGAGCTTTTTTGTCGTATGAATTCTCGTTTGCATGGACTGATGTTTTTACGCCGACTGGCTATCGTAATCATAAATCGCGTGATAACCGAATATAGGAAAAATTGAATTAGTCGAACAGTCTAACCTAAACATCGATATGGAAATTGTTTAACGCTCAAGCGGAAGTCGCGTTTTGGTCGGCTATGGTGTTGATGAATCTGGGCTGATCTTTATGTTCCAGCTTATGCAATTTAATACTCCACCGTCATTAGCAACTTCATTGCTTTCAATTGTTACAATTTTTTGTTGTGGATATATTGTTTCCAGGCATCTTATGGCTATATCATCTTCTCTGATTCCGAATGTTGGGACGACTAGTGTGTTTTCCATTTGCAAGAAATTGATGTAATCGCCATTTGCTTGGTCGTTGCTTTTGTTATCGTAAGGATTGTAAGCAAGTTTCACGTAGTCGAGTCCAGTGTTGTGAATGGCGATATCAAAAGCGCTTTGAAATCGCTGGTTTTCTCGAGCGTAGTCATTAATGACAACAGTGTTTTCGTCTACAAACCGGATCATTCCATCCGAATGGCCCGTAAAGTCACCCGGCTGCTCAGGAATTAAATATAGCTTTTCAACTTCTAGGAATTCGTAAAGTGTTTTTATAAGCTTTTTCCTCTCGTAGCAGGGATTGTCCTTGAAAATACGGTCCGTCACTATAACGCTGTTCTTGCAGCGGGTCACATTACCTCCATCAAGAATGATATCGGCCTTGACAGTGTTTATACCAACTTCGCTGCAAACTGCATCTGCATCGGTAATTGTATTAGCATATTTTTTATAGCGGGTCAAATAAGACGGTTGATATATGAAATCAACAAAGGTATTTATATTGACCTGGACAGGCATATAATCGACTGCCCAAACATCTTTGGTTTTCGGGAGCAATGCCCAGTTAAGTCCAATATCATTTAATGAGTTCTCGAGCCGGGCGAAAAAATCAGGATATTTTACCGGTAAAGAACCCGCCAAATACAAGAAATTTGTTTCTCTGTCCGCAATCATTCCTTAGGATTGATAAGAAATGCATAATTAAACTTATCAGCACCGTTTTCTCTGGCGTTTTGACCTAATCCGATCCGAGTTCTATTCGTAATAATCGACGGACTAAAGGTATAAGGGACTATTTGTGTCGTAATGGATTGGGTAAAAGCACTGGTTCCGCTAAACAGTTTCATGGTGCAAACCATTGGGCCCTTTATTTTAATTTTCCTATTTACATCATATATGCCTCTGATTAATATCCCACCATAACCGCCTGTCTTTTCATTTCTGATGGCAATATCTACTCCGGAGTAGTGGAAGAACCAATCGCCAGTCTTAGGATCAACATGTTTGCGTTTGTACGTGCTATTGTCGACGTGAAGTGGTGAGTTCCAATAGAACTCAATCTCTGTAAGCCTATAGAGTGCCTCATACGTCCTAATGGCATATTTATCGAACAATGTCTGAGCTATGCTCTGAAATTCATCTTCTGTCTCTTTCTCTATTGTTAGAAAATCCATACGTAATTTGGTTTAGGAAGACATTAATAACAACTTCCGGGTTCAATGTGTGAGGGGAAATCGTGGTGTTTTTCGAATTCACGGAACAAGCCGGAAAACGAAAAAACCCGTAAAACAAAAAAGCCACTGATATTCAGTGGCTTTTTTAAGTCGGGGTGGCAGGATTCGAACCTACGACCTCCACATCCCAAATGTGGCGCGATACCGGGCTACGCTACACCCCGAACTGGTGTTGTCCAACTTAAGAATTTACATTCTCTCGTTGTTTGGGATTGCAAAAGTAGAACTTTTACTTTAATAAAGAAATTTATTTTAAAATATTTTTCTTCTTCTTTCAAACCGTTATCACATATCCTTGCGATTGGTATGGTTCAAAGGTAGAAACATTTTTCAATTCCAGGAAGTCTTCGCAAATCAAAAGCATCAACTTTCCTGTAAGCTGTTCACGATCAACAAGAAAAATTTTCATCTTTTTTCTCCAGCACACCTTAATCAAGTGATTCAAGATTCTAAACTCCCCTAAACAGGTAAAACATCACAGCACACTTAGCATTGAAAAGGTTCAAATTGCTACGTTATTTCTAAAAATCTCAGCCCTGACAAGCAAATAGAATTCCAGCAACATTAGTTTTCCTAGGTACTTGTGACGTACTTGCAAGGTGGTTGCTACGTGTTTGCTACGTATGGAGACGTCGCAAACACCGTTCAACCAACTCGCAAGTATCGCTCAAGATCCAAGTTACTGCTTAAGTGTTAAGCACCAAAGGAGAAATTAAATGCAACCTTTGATCCGTCTGGTGCAATCGCCAGGATCTGGATCCTCGCTCGCCCGGCTTCGATCAAAGCGGCTTCGATGTCTTTAGGACTTTGAATTTCGGCGCCGTTGATATAGACGATAATTGTANNCTAGAAACTTCGGTAACAACAACGCCGGCATTCAGGCCGAGCTTTTGTTTAAGTGCTGCCGACAATGGTGTAAAGCGTGCACCGAGCTTTTCGTACATTTCATTCAGGCTCTGATTACTTGCCAGATCTCTTGATTTATCCTCTCCTTTCAACTTCGCCGTCGTACTTCTTTCCTTTCCGTCACGCAGGTACGTTAACTTAACTTCATCGCCAGGCCTATGCCTTGCAATTCGCTCAGAGAACTCTGAAGAGGAATATATTTGTTGCCCATCTATTTTACGTATAATGTCGCCCGCCTTCAATCCGGCTGATGCCGCTGCACTACCCGACTGGATGTCGGTAATAAAGACGCCATTCACCGTGCCAGGCTCAATACCTTGTTCTTTCAGGAATTGGTCTTCTATAGAAGGTGAAGGAAAGTTTACACCCAGGATACCACGTCTTACCTCACCAAACTCCTTGAAGTCATCTAATATCTTCTTAGCCAGATTCACCGGAATGGCAAATGCATAACCAGCATAGCTACCCGTTCTTGAAGCGATTGCCGCATTGATACCGATGAGCTCACCGCTGGTGTTTACAAGTGCTCCACCACTATTCCCAGGGTTGATGGCGGCATCGGTTTGAATGAAAGATTCTATGGCACTGCTACCCTGCTGTGCCGCTTCGCGCTGACTGGCTGCAATGATTCCGATGTTACGCCCTTTAGCGCTTACGATACCTGCAGTAGCTGTTGTACTCAATGAAAATGGATAACCTACTGCAAGCACCCACTCACCTACCAATACCTCATCAGAATTGCCCAATTTGACTATCGGCAACTTATTGGCATTGATCTTCAGCATAGCAAGATCTGTATTTGGATCCCGCCCAACTAGCTTTGCCTCACGTTCCCTGCGGTCCGGAAGAATGACTGTAATCGCATTCGCATTCTCAATCACGTGATTGTTCGTAGCGATGTAGCCATCCTGGGCTAGTATCACACCTGAACCAAGGCCCGCTTCTGTCCTGATATGCACAACCGCGGGGGTTACCAGCTGAGCAGCATTTACAAAATCCGCGCGACTACTCATGTCGCCATGTTTGCTTGTCACACGCGTTCCCGGCGTCTGTGACTCGTCAGTACTCCTGCTTAGAAAATAAAATCCAATGCCTATAATAATCCAGGTCAGGATAAATAGAAATAACACTACAGATTTCTTCATGTGAATAGGTAATTCTTAATTCGTGAGTGTTCCATTAGCTGCTTTAGGAAACACCTGAACAACTAAACAGTTTCCGAATACATCAGCATTAGGTAAAATGATTCGGTTTAAAAGAACATCTCCAAAGGATTACTGTTATAGGTAATGACAACACATGACATGCATGTACGGCAATCTACGCCAACTGTACATGTGCGTTTAGTATAAACAAAAATGTAATCCTATGAAAAACATCCTTAAAACGATCGCCTTTGCTGTAGCGGTAACTTGCAGCACAGCAGCATTTGCCCAGGAGAAAAACGATACCTTGAAGATTGATCCAGATAAAAAGATCAAAAAAACTGCGAAATCTGTTGGAAACAAAACCGCAGAAGTTGCGGTAAAAGGTGCATCTACAATTGTAGATAAGACCTACAAGGATATGGTTGGTCCTGGTGGACAGAAAATCTATATTGATAACAAATCCAGGTACTACTATGTAGATGAACGTGGTGCGAAGATTTATGTTTCTAAGTCTCAGTTGAAACCCAAATCGGTAGAATAATACTATTGGTAAGCTGTCTGGCAACAAAAAGCCAGGCAGCTTAACTATGAACCCTAAACACTCCGGTGGCCATTACAGATCCGTTAACGATCAGGTCCAGCGCATGGCCACCTTCATAAAATCTCCTTGTTGTAATTGGTTTGAACGACTGATTTCTGGTGATCGTCTGCTGCTGCCCGGCCTGGTATGCGCGCTCACTTATTTTAAAGACCTTCCTGTTCAACTGACCATTTGCCTTCTTATAGTGAATTGCATATTCAAGACGTACCGTTTTAGGCTTTTCACCCGTATTACAAATCTTAAAGCTAAAACTTAGTGCATCCCCTATTGTAACATCAGGGTTCTGAATACTAAACTCCTCCAAGGTGATCCCTTGGTTATCTAAATCATAATGACCCAGAACGGATTCATGGCTCTGCTTCAGCAGTGTTCGGCAGCCATGTTTTATTATGGCATCAGTTTCTTTGCTATACCCCTTCCAGCTTCGGGCAATTTCGATCACCACTTCAGGATGATCTTTGGAGATGTCGTTCAGGTTATTAGCGACACTACGCCGAACAGCCTCGTCAGGATCATGCTTTAAGGCTTCCAAAATCGGAAGTATAGCGGTAGGATCTGTCTTCAGCAATGGTATGGAAAGTCCCCATGGAAGCCGGGGCCTACAACCTTCGGAAGCTAGCCGACGTACGCGGGCATGGGGATGGCTGGTCCAGTCCAGCATTCTATTGATGGTTTCATCAAAATACATCCTTAGAAAAGGCCGAATGGCGAATTCACAACTCACATACTGCGTAACAGATTCCATTGCTGTTAACGAGGTCTTAGGATCATCAAGCCCGTAGACTTCAATGTAATTCGGAAGAAACATCATTTCCAGCCGTTCCTTCCAAAAACCATGTGCTTTCAATCTTTCAACCAGTTTATTCAATAGAATAGTGGCCTCCAGATAGGACGCTGGCATGAAATGATGCAGACATTCTGCTGTATGCTTCATCCTCGCTTTA
>DDAD01000102.1 GCA_002333205.1 Pedobacter sp. UBA2067 | reverse complement strand
GAAAAATGCTTTTGCACAAAATTACAAGCTAGTCCTTTATGATCAGGTTGGTGCTGGAGGTTCTGATCTAGCCGCATATAGTCCAGCTAAGTACGCTTCTCTAAACGGCTATGCGCAGGATCTTTTAGAAATTTGCCATTCTTTAAAACTTAAGGCTCCAATATTTATAGGTCACTCTGCCAGTTGCATCACCGGTTTATTGGCCGCGACTATAGAACCGGAAGCCTTTTCCCGGCTGATCTTGCTTGCTCCTTCACCGAGGTATCTTAATGACCTCGGCTATGTTGGTGGGTTTGAACAAAAAGACCTCGATGAATTATATCAGCAAATGGAGCAGAACTATTATAGCTGGGCTAGTGGATTTTCAAAACTCGCAATGGGGAATCACCAGACACCCGAGCTCGCTGATCGATTCGCGGAAACAATTTGTAATCTGCGTCCAGATATTGCGCTACATGTAATTAAGTCAATATTCCAATCCGATATTCGGGATGTTCTTCCAAAAATTAATCATGAAACTTTGATCATTCAATCCAGTAACGACATTGCCGTAGCGCCAGAGGTGGGCCTTTATATGGAAGCACATTTAAAAAATGGAAAACTTGTTAACATCGATGCGGAAGGGCATTTGCCACACATTAGTGCTGCTAACGAGGTAATCCATACCATAGAGTCCTTTTTAGAACTGGAAAAATGAGAAGTGTAAACTGGCTGCGGCAAACCATGAACTGTTTGCTTTCCATTCGAGAACAAACCGGGTTTAAAGACCTTCAAACATTGGATCAAAGTTGTATAACAAATCTGACCAATTTTGCGCTTGCTGATGCCGTTTATCTAATACGAAAAGAAGATGCCTTGATCTCGACGGTTAAAAGCTACAAAGAAGATTTGCTTAGAACCGAATATGTCGAGAACCAACATCTGGATAGACTACTCTGCAATAATGAGATTGTTATTTTAACGGCTAATTTAAACGCTGACGTTCAAAAGATTGTCGGTTCAGTGGAGCTTGTAACCATAATACCAATTGACAATACCTACTTTGATGGTAAGATTATTCTTTGCTATAACAACCCCGTGCAGCATTCAGATGATTATTTAGATTTCATTCAGGTTTGTCAGATGGAGCTTAAACAGCTCTATCAAACGTTTTTTGGTAAGGAACAGCTTCGGCAGTTTCAGGTTCGTTTTCATGGGATGCTTCAAACAATTACCCAGAGTATTGTCTTCATTGATAGTAATGGGGTGTATTGTTGGATAAATAATAATGCAGCGAGGCTGCTGAATTTAAATGAAGAAAACCCACAGCCAGCTGAAGTCCGGAGAGCAATGATGGCCTTAAAAAACCATGCGGTTCCTGACACCGATTGTGAGCGGAATGATGACCTATTTACCAGTGCATCACCACAAGTGTTGTTCTGGAGATTTAAGGAACCGGATTCTAAAGTACTTAAGGTTACATTTATGACGATTGATGCTGAAGCGTCAAAAGGTGTGATGTGGATATTTGATGATGTAACTAAAGAACACACCTACGAAAGAACACTAGAAGAGCTTAACAGGCAGCTTGCGATCCAGAGCCGTCGTACCGAAGAAATAAACAAACGCTATCAATACGCCTCGCGTGCCAGCTCAGAAGCCATCTGGGATTGGGATCTGGTTCAGGAAACTATATATTGGGGAGAAGGAATCGAAACGACTTTTGGCTATCGCCGTCATGAATTGTCTCATCGTAAAGATAGTTGGTTGAATAATATACATCCAGAGGATCTACCAGGCGTCAAAGCTGATGTGGAACTGGCGCTAAATGGAAAAAATGTACATTGGTCTGGCGAATACCGCTTTCGTCGAGCGGATGGGACCTATGCTTTTGTGCTTGACAAATGTTTTATCATTCGAAATAAAGCGGGACAGGCAATCAGAGTAGTCGGCGCCATGCAGGATGTTTCGGAACGGGTCCAATCGGTAATCGAGNNCTCTACTTGAGATAGATAACGCTAATCCAGAAGTCGTCAGTAACTACACGACCAGGCTCAAAGCTGCAGTGGGCAATCTTGATGAGGTGCTAAAAGATCTAAGTAAGATACTTACAGCCGGAGATGATTCTGCAGCCATGCCCAAGGAAATGGTGGAAATAGATGATGTGCTGAATAACGTAAAGACGGATCTATCAGAATTGATTAGTTATAATAATGCGTTAATAATCAGCCCTGAAAAATCTTATCGCTTTTTCACTTACAAAGCCTATCTGTACAGTGTATTTTACAACCTTATCAGCAATGCGCTCAAATATAGATCGGAAAAAACACCCGAAGTTCATATAGACGTACAGCAGCACAAAGATCACTATGTAGCGAAGATATCCGACAATGGAATTGGTATTGATTTAAGCAAACATGGTGAAGAACTAGGGCAGCCCTATAAGCGATTTCATACAACTGTAGAAGGTAAAGGTCTTGGGCTTTTCCTAGTGAAAAGCCATGTAGAGGCCATAAATGGCCAATTGACTATTGAAAGCACACCCGGCAAAGGCACAACCTTTATTATTACAGTACCAGCTTCTTAGTCTTTGTTTTTTTCGGAGATCCAAAGCGACATATATTTCAAGCTGTTCAGCGTGTGATGCTGGAGGATCTGACCAATAAAGTTTTTTCTTCTGTGCTGCACAAGATTAAGTTTTAACAATTTAATAGCATTCAAAAACGCTGGCTCAAATAAGGGCACTGCATATCGCTCATTTATAATCCTTGCGCCGTTTTCACGTGCTTGCGCCCAACCTTCTTTATCCTGGTATAGTCGGGCAGCTGCCTCACAAAAATTAGGTATATCATCGGCTACACTACCATTCCATGGCAAGTTAGCAGCCATGGCCTCCATGCCAACACTGGTCGTAACTGCTGGCGTTCCGGTCTTCATCGCATCTATGAACTTACCCTTTAGGCCAGCGCCAAACTTAATGGGTGCAAGCAATATTCTATGTGCCGACATCACGTCTGTAGCGCTATTTGCACGCCCATGAACCAGGAAGTTTTCACGAGCATTGTGTAGCTGCATCACCTTCTGACTCGGATAGGCGCCATATATATGCATTTTAACAGCTGGCAGGAGTTTACGCAGATAGGGCCATACTTCGAACTTTAATACTTGTAAGGTATGCCAGTTGGGCTCGTGAAGATAATTCCCAATAAACATGAAGCCCTCACGAGTATCGAAAGATCGCCATGTTTCCTGGAGCTCAGTGGTGATCGGTTGCTCTAAAAACGGGAGGTAGTACAACAAAGATCTGTCTACGCCATAGTGGGTAACCAGCAAATCCATTTCAACCTCAGAAATTATAAGCGAAAGGTCGCTACGTAAAATGGCCGCAATCTCGCGTTTTGCCGTATCGTTATATAAGTCAGCTTTTTCCAGGTCACCAGCTTTTACAGCCTGCTGTCTGGCAGCTCGCAAGCAATGTAGATCTTCTGTATCCAGGATGGTCAGCGCCCCGGGACATTCTTGTCTCACGCGCCAGCCAAACTGTTCCTCGATCATATAACGATCGAATATTACCAGTTCAGGATCAAGATTTCGTACAAAGTCGTTAAAGGAAGCATCATTTAATTTTATTACTTCCTCTACTACACCGATGCTGCTCAGGTCGGCGCTGAATTCGGATTTTTGTGCGGCAGAAGCAAATACAACCTCATACTGATTTTCCTTGAACAGTTGAAGCAGTTGTACCATCCTTGTACCAGCGGCGGAGGAGTTTGGTTCTGGCCAAACCAATCCTATTATCAACACCTTGTTTTCTTGCATAGCTTAATTGCGCAAAGTAAGCAGTTTTCCCGCAAGCATTCAGCAGTTTTATTCCTAATTTTGCCATCATAAACAAACACACATGCTGGGATTGAAATTACTTACCGACCCTCGTTGGGCGAACATTGCAGAATCTAATCTTGAGGAAATCCTTACAGATCATGCCTGGTGTGAACAAAAGGCGGCCAGCAATGCGATTAGTCTAATCGCCAATAATTCGGAGCATATGGATCTGGTTGAAGAACTCACGGCCATCGCCATTGAGGAGATGCAGCATTTTCAGATGGTGATAGATATTATCAAGCAGCGTGGGTATACGCTGGGCCGGGAGCGAAAGGATGATTATGTAGGGAAGCTCATCAAATTCAGCAAAAAAGACGGGAGCAGAAACACTGCGTTTATAGATCGTCTGCTGTTTGCAGCAATGATTGAGGCCCGAAGTTGTGAGCGGTTCAGAGTGCTCTCACAGAACATCAAGGATGCTGAGCTGGCTAAATTCTACTATGATTTAATGGTCTCAGAAGCCAACCATTATACCACCTTTCTAAATTTTGCACGTAAATACACCATAGATGTTGATGTAGATAAAAGGTGGAAGCAATGGCTGGAATTTGAAGGCGAACTGATCCAAAGTTTCGGAAACAAAGAGGCCATCCATGGCTAAGCATAAGACCCGGCTTTCACCGGGTTTTTTTATTTACTAAATTAGGGTAGGCAATGTGAACTAAATCATCCTATGGCAAACATACCGCTACCCAAACACCCATTTGGAAAAATCGCCCTGAGTTGTTCCGGTGGTGGCTATCGCGCTGCTTCCTTCCATCTGGGTACCATGTCGTATTTGAATCATGTGAAGCTTGGCGGCAACCCTTTGCTGGAGCAGGTGAAACTTATCTCCACCGTTTCCGGTGGTTCCATCACCGGGGTGGTATATGCTCTGATGAAACAGGATGGGAAATCTTTTGATGAGATCTATCACTTTCTATTGGAGCGTTTGATAAACTTAGACCTGTTACACCAGGGGTTTGAGATGCTCAATCCCACAGCAACATGGCCGTACGTTTACAAGCGAAAGAACTTGATTAACGTTTTTGCCGAGCAGTATGATCAGGCTTTTACGAACGGTGCATCAATGGGCGTATTCGACAAAATGAACTCGCATTTAGAGGCGGTCGTATTTAACTCTACTGAATTTGAAAATGCGGTTAACTTCCGCTTTCGCAATGGCGAATGGAGCTACTCTGGAAACTTTTACAACCGTATACCTGCTAACCAGCTGCGCGAGGTGAAACTTTCGGATGTGATGGCCACTTCGTCTTGTTTTCCCGGGGGATTTGAACCCATGTGCTGGCCTGATGATTTTGTTCATGCGCAATCTCCAAATTTGGAGGCCTTGGCAGCTAAAAATGCAGCAGCAGATGTTAGTCCCTTAGGTATCATGGATGGTGGTATTTATGATAATCAGGGTATTGACAGCATTCTAAGGTATAAAGAAAATTCAGAACAGCCATACTTCGACCTCATCATCCTTTCTGATGTTGCTTCTCCGGATATGAAGCCATACGTTCCTTTCAAAGAAAAGCCCAAGGCCGGTTTTCGGACACTTACTTTAAGAAAGTTGAATAACGGGGTTAAATCATTTGATCGAATCGGGAGTATGATACTTTGGGCCGTCGTGTGCCTGGGTGTGTTCAGTCCCTTTGTCTTGGGTATGGGTACCAACTGGCTTGCTGGTGTTTGCTGGACGGTTGCTGGTTTTGCGCTACTATTCCTTTTAGCCCGGTACCTGGTTAAAAAG
>DDAD01000097.1 GCA_002333205.1 Pedobacter sp. UBA2067 | reverse complement strand
TGCTGCATCCTTGCCAGCTGGGTCTCATAGTTGGTGATTTTTCTTAGAAAAGCTTCTGCCTTTGGCATATCATCTTTTCTCAAAAACCATTGTGCCAGCAGCATGTTTTCATTGTAGAAATATGTTGCAAGCACGAGTATACTGATTAACACAGCAAGAATGCCCCAACCCCAATATCCAAAAACCATTAGTGCGATTGCACCACCCAGGATTGAAAACCCTATTATTAAACGAAAAATGTTTGGCATAAATCAATTGTAAATTTTGTGCAAATATCGTGTTTATATACTTAAAATCAGATTTAAACTTCTAAATTCAAAAATTAAACATACAATTACACTCTACTATATGAACAAATTACTAACGCTTTTTGTCCTTTTACTAAGCATTCAAGCAGGTGCACAGGAATTAAATAAGAAAATGCAGGATACTTACCGAAATAAAGAAATTATGATCAACAATTGCACAAGAAAAAGCGTGTGTAACTTTCCGGAGTTTAAAACCATGTACGACACCATGTATGAAAGTTATGCTCCAGATTCTGCTACCCTTACTGCTTTAAAGCCGCTTATGGAAGGTGTGAAGGTTACGATTGTAATGGGAACCTGGTGCGGCGACAGCAAATTACAGGTGCCTCATTTTTATAAGATCACGGATCAACTTGGACTTACAGAGCAAGACATGACCCTTATTTGCGTGGACGGACAAAAGAAAGCTGAAAATGGCTTAATAGATAACATGAACATTGAGCGCGTACCAACTTTCATCTTTATTAAAGATGGTAAGGAAATTGGCCGTGTTGTGGAGTCTCCAAGAGATACACTTGAAAAAGACGCCTTAGAACTGCTAAGCAAGAAGTAATTAATGGGGACTACATTTGAGCCTGGATGGCAGAAGATTCTTGGACACGAGCTGGAAAAAGACTATATGCAGTCACTCCGCAGTTTCTTAAAGCAAGAAAAGGAAAGCGGGCAGCAGGTTTATCCAAAGTCTGCCGATGTGTTTAATGCTTTCAGCCATACACCTTTTGATAAGGTTAAAGTGGTATTGCTTGGGCAAGACCCCTATCATGGTCCCGGGCAGGCACATGGGCTCTCCTTTTCTGTGCAGAAAGGTGTAGCAATCCCACCATCGCTCAGAAATATGTACAAGGAACTTGCCACTGATATTCCAGGTTTCAAGATTCCCTCACATGGGGACCTCACCGCTTGGGCCGATCAAGGTGTACTTTTGCTGAATGCAACGTTGACGGTGCGTGCACATCAGGCAGGTTCTCACCAAGGCAAAGGTTGGGAACATTTCACCAATCATGTGATTAGCGCATTGTCTGCCGAAAAGGAAGGCTTGATCTTTTTATTATGGGGTAAGTTTGCGCAGAACAAAGCGCAGCTGATCGATGGATCAAAGCACAATCTGTTAAAAGCGGCACACCCTTCACCACTGTCTGCTCACAATGGATTTCTTGGGTGCCGCCATTTTTCAAAAACCAATGAAATTCTGCTGGCAGAGGGCCAGGCACCTATCGATTGGCAGATTGTTTAAGTTTTATATTGGTTAGTATTCCAAAGGAATAATAGGTTCTTTTTTGGTTGTTGACATGATCATCATGGTCTGAAAAGTCTTCACAACAGTGATCTTACTAATTTTTTCCATGATGAGACGCTCATAAGCTTTGATGTCGTGTACATAAACTTTCAAGAGAAAGTCGGCCTGACCGGTAACGTGGTGGCATTCCGTAATTTCTTTAATCTGGTTTACTTCATCGAGAAACGTTTGGATCGTGTTGTTTTTATGAAAGTCTAGCTGAACTTGAATGAAGGTTTTTATGCCTAAACCAAGTTTTTCCTCGTCTACAAGTGCATGATAACTTTTAATGTACCCCGATTGTTCGAGTTTTCGCACACGCTCCAGGGTTGGAGCTGGCGATAACCCAATCTCCTGTGATAACAACAGATTTGTTATTCTTCCATTCTCCTGAAGGAGTCTTAATATTTTTAAATCAATTTTATCTAATTCAGCGGCCATAAATAAGGTTGTTTACATTCAAAGGTAATTAGAAATCGCTCTCCACCAAATTTAATTCTTATTAACTCTTATTTTTGATAGAATATTTTTTCCTGGTCTAAGCCATAAATCGCCTTTTAGACCTGGAATTTACGTGAAATGAAAATTTCTGCCGGTAGATATTGTGACTTGGTGCCAGGTTTGATTGTTCTTCCATTGAAGAAACTTTGCTGTTGATAAACCGATTTAGTAGAACAGAAACATGTAATTCAACAGCAGCAACGTTACGTATTTGACTTTTTATTTCATGAACCAAAGTTTCATAGATCGATATCAAGGTTAATATTTTGTGCAAAATGATCGTACAAAATTAAATTTGCTAACTTACAGGTATGATATTTGGAGTAGAAAGGCTCAAATAATAATATGGAAAAAAACTACCAGTACTGGGTTTCTTAATATGCAGGCTGATAAGACAAAGATGAGAGACGGTGAGTCGTTGGCCGAGGTGCATCAAAGTGTAGATACGAACAAAAGGACAGGATGGAAACGGATTCTGAGTTTCATTGGGCCGGCTTACCTGGTAAGTGTAGGCTACATGGATCCTGGAAATTGGGCGACAGATCTTGCGGGCGGCAGTAAGTTTGGCTACCAGCTAATCTGGGTATTGCTAATGTCTAACCTGATTGCACTGCTCCTACAATCACTGAGCTCAAGGCTGGGCATTGTCAGGGGCCTGGATTTAGCGCAAGCATCTAAAAACACCTATCCCAAATGGGTCAACATACCTTTATTTATTCTTGCACAAACAGCCATCATCGCCTGTGACCTTGCCGAAATCATCGGTATGGCTATTGGCTTGCAGTTATTATTTGATCTGCCACTGCTCTATGGCATAAGCATAACGATTCTGGACACCTTTGTATTGCTGTTTCTGATGAACAAAGGTATGCGCAAGATGGAAGCTTTCATCGTATCAATGGTCTTCATTGTCGGCATTTCTTTTTTAGTAGAGATGTTTATTGTCGAGCCAAGTTTGATAGAGGTTGCTAAAGGATTCGAACCCAGCCTCCTATCTGGTGAAGCACTATACATCGCCATTGGTATTATTGGCGCGACTGTAATGCCTCATAACCTGTACCTGCATTCCTCGCTGGTACAAACCAGAAAATTTGAACGTGATAGTAAAGGCATAAAGGAAGCATTAAAGTTTAACTTCATCGATACTGCAGTGGCGTTGAATCTTGCCTTCTTTGTAAACGCAGCCATTCTGATTTTAGCAGCAGCTGCCTTCTACAAGAACGGCATGCATGAAGTTGCCGAAATCCAGGATGCACATAAACTACTAGGTAACATCTTCGGTAATGTTGCGCCTGCATTGTTTGCAATTGCATTGATTGCCGCCGGACAAAGCTCCACAGTAACTGGTACGCTGGCCGGGCAGATCATTATGGAGGGGCACCTGAACTTACGTATACAGCCATGGCTAAGGCGTCTGATTACAAGAATCTTGGCTATTTTACCAGCATTTTTTACGATCCTCTATTTTGGAGAAGACGCACTTGGAGGACTACTGATCCTGAGCCAGGTCGTACTGAGCTTGCAACTTGGTTTCGCGGTGATTCCTTTGATCCACATCACTTCCGACAAAAAGCAGATGAAGGAGTTTGCACTGAAAAACTGGGTTAAAATCCTGGCCTGGACGAGTGCGCTGGTCATCGTAATCTTAAATGTGAAACTGGTTATCGAGGAGATTAGCATGTGGGCACAAACTGCCAGTAGCCTCTTGATCTACGGATTGGTCGTGCCAATTGCTGTACTCATTGGATGCCTGCTGTTATTTGTCTTTGTCTATCCTTTGATTAAGGACCAACGAATTGGATCGAATGTACCACACGGAGATGCGCTAGAGATTGGTCCGGTGGAACATCTTGCCTATAGGCGTATCGGGATTTCTGTTGATTTCTCCAAGAATGATCTGAAGACCATTCGACATGGGCTGGTACAAGGAGGCAAAGATGCAGAATACTTTATCATACACATCGTAGAGACAGCGGTGGCGACTTACCATGGCACCTCTGCAATGGACCATGAAACGAAGGCGGATACTGATAATCTCGATGCCTACTGCATAAACCTCCAGAATTTAGGTTACCATGCCACGCCGTGCATTGGCTTTGGAAAGCCCGCAAATTCAATATCACGACTTAGCAGGGAGAACAACCTGGACTTACTGGTTATGGGCGCTCATGGCCATAAAGGTGTGAAAGATCTGATTTTGGGCACCACCGTAAACTCGGTTAGGCACCAGGTTGCTATTCCGGTACTAATTGTGCGGTAGGAATATTGCAGCAATTGCCCGATGAATAGTTTAGAAATTCGGATATTCGCTTAATAATTATGAAGAACGACGTACAAATAAAGAATAAGAGAGCATATTTTGACTACCACATTGTTGAAAATTTCAATGCTGGTATTGCACTATTGGGAACAGAGATAAAGGCTATTCGTCAGGGTAAAGCGAACATGTCCGACGCCTTCTGTATGTTCATTGGAAATGTGCTTTATGTTAGAAATCTGCATATCTCCGAGTACAGCCATAGTTCTTTCCACCACCACGACATTAAACGCGATCGCGTATTGTTACTCCATAAAAAAGAACTGCGCAAGCTGAAAGCGAAGAGTGAAGAAAAGGGATATACCATTGTTCCTTTAAGAATTTACACCAATGAGCGTGGATTTGCAAAGATTGAAATTGCACTTGCACAGGGTAAAAAGGAATTTGATAAACGCGACAGCATAAAAGACAGGGAGTCTAAAAGGGAATTGGACCGGGCAATGAAAGTTTAACTACCAGGCCTGGTCGCCCACAAGTGGGACAAACCTGAACTGGTCCAGTTCAATCTTCTCGAATTCCGTTTCGGAGATCCGAATCACCGTCACCATGGTTTGACTTTGTTCATTACCTACTGGAATAACCAGAATACCACCTATTTTAAGCTGTTTTAAGAGCACTTCAGGTACAAAGGGTGCACCAGCTGTTACAATGATTTTATTGTAGGGTGCGTGTTCGGCAATACCCATAGAACCATCACCAAAGAAGAAATTTGCATTGTACCCCATACCAGGCAATACCTTTATGGTGTGTTTATAAATGTTTTCCTGCCTTTCAATGGTAAACACGTTGGCACCAAGTTCCATCAAAACACATGTTTGATAGCCGGATCCGGTTCCGATTTCAAGAACTTTATCACCAGGGAGGATGTGCAGCAGCTCCGTTTGGTAAGCAACCGTATAAGGTTGTGATATGGTTTGACCATCTCCTATCGGAAATGCAATATCTTTATAAGCCTGGTTCCAGAATGTTTCGTCAAAGAAAAAGTGACGCGGAATCTTCCCTATAGCGTTCAAGACATTTACATCAGTAATACCTCTAGATTTAAGGTGTTCAACCAGCTTCTTTCTTGCGCCTCGTTCCCGGTAATTGTCAATAAACTTGTATGCCATTTGCCCCAAAAATAACGCTTTCCCAGCAATCTCCTTCAAGACTTCATGGAATATTTAACTGGCCATATTTAACTTCCACTAAATCAATATTATTTTTTAAAACCTTCTAAGCAATTGCTTGTAATAAAGGTGTTTAAAAACTATTTTTAATCATACAACTTTAAAGTGCCTTGTTATTTATGAAGAAAATACTATTTCTAAGCATTCTAATGCTGACGAGCTACCTGACCATGGCACAAGTTGACGGGAGCTTTAACAACTCCATTAGTGTACGGGCATTCGGAATTATGCAGGTACCGAAAATTCAGAATGACTCTAAAAAAGATAATTACGTCAATAATTATCTTAATTCGATANNATAACCAGATAAGCTATCGATTGTCTGGCAGCTATTTGAATGACGATATTGATGTGATGGACTCGGACAATGGCAGTGGCACCATTCGGGATTACACCATAAAAATGGGTTTTGAAAAAAACTTTAATTACGGCATTGTGCAGCCTTATTTTTTAACAGACGTTGGGTATCGTTCGCACGAATTTGAGGGATTCATTAATACCTCAACAGCAACTAAAGTTACTAAACATGGGTTTACACTGGCTCCAGGTTTCGGCCTGAAGTTGAATTTGCACAGACAGCTCACTGTATTTGCTGAAGGAAATGTGGAGTTCTTCTACTTTCAAAATAAACAGGAGTCGACGCCTTCAGGAAGCAATGAAAGAAACATCAACAAAAACTATCAATCTCAGTTTCTGCTGAACCCTATTTTCACCGGTTTGCAGTTTCATTTTGGAAATAATCGTTAATACGGGTCGACGTCTATTTGTATGATCACGCCCTTAAAAGCCGGATCTACGTTAACCTGAAGTATGGTTTCCGTGATCAGATTTTTGACCTTTTGTATGGCTGTATCCCGCTCGGCTTTAACAATAATCTGCATCAGAAAATAGTTACGTACTCTGGATACCAAGGGCTGTTCTGGTCCAAGCACACGCTTTCCGAGTTGTGTACGGAGGCTGTTGGCGAGCATCCTTGAGGCATGGTTCAACACGTCAGGATCCTTATGCTTCAGGTTCAGAAAGATCAACCTTGAAAAAGGTGGATAGTTAAACTGTTTACGCTCCGCAATTTCATCCTCGTACATTTCCTCGTACCTATTATCCACCACCTGTTGTATGATGCGGTGATTATCGTCGTAGGCCTGAATATCAACCTTTCCTTGTTTATCACGCCTGCCGGCACGTCCGGACACCTGTGCTAACAATTGATAGCTTCGCTCAAATGCACGGAAATCAGGATAGTTCAGTAAGGTATCTGCATTGATGATTCCGATTAAACTAACATTATCAAAGTCTAGTCCTTTCGCCACCATCTGTGTACCAATAAGGATGTTGGTCGTACCTTCCTGAAAGTCGGTGATGATTTTTTGAAGGCTGTTTTTGGTACGTGTACTGTCTACATCAAGGCGGGCGATCCTGGCTTCGGGAAACAACAACGCAAGCTCCTCCTCTACCCGCTCGGTACCAAAGCCTTTCTGCTCAATGTGCACAGAGCCGCAAGCCGGACAGATATTCAAAGTATTTTGGTGGTAACCGCAATAATGACAATGTAGTTTACCACTGCTTTTGTGGAAGGTTAAACTTACATCACAATTCACACATTTTGGAGCGAACCCACAGGTCGCGCAAATCAGGATGGTTGCATAGCCCCTCCTGTTTTGGAAAAGAATTACCTGTTCCTGGTTTTCCAGACAGGCTTGTATATCTTCAATCAGCACACTTGAAAAATAAGAAACCATTTTCTTGCGCTTGGTTTCTTCTGCAAGACTTACGACCTGATGATTCGGCAGTTCCACCCCGCTGAACCGATCTGTAAGTGTTACCAATCCGTATTTCTCCGTTAAGGCATTGTAATAGCTTTCGATAGAAGGCGTTGCTGAACCCAGGATCACTTTAGCATGATGCAAATGGGCAAGGTAAACTGCACAGTCTCTTGCCTGATACCTGGGCGCAGGTTCATGTTGCTTGTAGGATGCTTCATGCTCCTCATCCACAACGATAAACTTCAGGTCCTGAAATGGGAGAAAGACCGCTGAGCGTGCTCCAAGGATAATCTTAAAGGTTCCATTGAGGACTTTATTCCAAATTTCGACACGTTCGAAATCGTTAAACTTTGAATGATAAACGCCAATTGCATCGCCAAAATAATGTTTTATGCGCTCCACAATCTGCGTTGTCAACGCAATCTCTGGCAACAGGAAAAATGCTTGTCCGCCATCCGCAATGGCTTCTTCAATGAGTTTGATGTAGATCTGGGTTTTACCAGAAGCTGTAACACCATGAAGCAGTACCACCTCCTTTTTTTGAAAGGCATCCTGTACACCTGTTATTGCAGTAGTCTGCGCAGCCGAAAGTTCGTAATTACGGATTTCATCAGTTTCTTCCATGGAAAGCCTACTCACAGGNNTACGTTGCACAAAGATATCCTTATCAATCAGGGCCTTTATGGAAGCCTGACCACAATTACTGTGGCTCAGAATATCCGCTTTCAACACTTCCTTTTGCGTCTTAGAAAGGTGGATTAAAGCAAGAAGTGCGTCCAATTGTTTTGGTGCCCGTTCCAGAATTTCAAAGAGTTCTTTAAGTTTTTCCTCGTTCTGATAAGCCGGGTTCAACGAAATAAAGGATTTCAACAGAGGCTTGTACTTTTCTACGACCTCTTCCGCAACATAAACCAAGTCTTTGCTCAATAAGGATTTGACCAGTGAGATTACGGTTTTTTGGCCGAGTATCTTTGCGATTTCAGCAATGGTAAGCTTTTCCTGCTTTTTCAGGAATTCTATAATCAGCTGTTCCTTGTCTTTCAGGACAGCATGTTCCAAATCCGCATCTTCTTTTAGAACAATGATGGTTTCACTTGCTAATTTTAAACCAGCAGGCAACGCCGCAGTCATGATCTCTCCCTCATTACACATGTAATAAGTAGACATCCAATTCCAAAACTTGAACTGATTTGCACTAACAACCGGAAAAGCATCGATGACGTCTATGATGTACTTAGCTGCATAAACCACAGGAGCATCGGTCGTGATAGACCGGATGAGGGCCGTATAGATTTTATTTTTGCCAAACTGAACGATCACCCGCTTCCCTGGAACAACCTCGTCGTTCAATTCAAAAGGCACACGATAGATGTAATTCTTTGACAGCGATAACGGAAGAATGACCTCTACAAATAATGTTTCTCTTTCCTGGAAAGCGGTATCAAAGTTTTGCTCCATCTATTTCTTTTT
>DDAD01000098.1:21344-25296 GCA_002333205.1 Pedobacter sp. UBA2067 | reverse complement strand
ATCTACAGAAAAATAACATTAAGGTGAAAAGCGACAAGGAGATTATTGCATTAATCGCCTACCTGCAACGCCTTGGAACAGATATTAAAGCCAATTAAAATCCACGATTATGTTTAAGCAATTTCAAACACTTATAAATGGTAATGAAGTTTACCTGATTAGTTCTCTAAGCATCTTTGTACTGTTCTTTGTCCTGGTGGGCTTGTTCATCTTTTTGATGAAAAAAGACGAAGTGCAGTATCTAAGTGAACTTCCTTTAAACGATAAAGAATTATAACAATGAGTTACGCAGACCTAATGGTGATTGTACTTTTAATCACCGCCTTAATTATACTAATCGTGGCCGTGATGCTATTCAAGCTTATCAAGCTTTATGCTAATGGTACACTGAATACGCTTCCTTTCGCAAGTGCGGAAGAAAAGGAAAGTCGCCGCCTGGCGGAGGCAGCCAGAGCAGCTCTTATTCCACCTAAAGTACCGCTGTTTAACAAGCTGATGGGATTAAAGCCAATTTCGGAGGAAAATGACCTGGTTATGGAGCACACCTTTGATGGTATTGCCGAGCTGGACAATCCAACGCCAAGATGGTTTATGGTTCTTTTCTATGGAAGTATAATTTTCGCAGCCGGATATTTACTGCATTACGAAGTGCTTGGCAGCGGGCCTAATCAGGAACAAGAGTACGTAGCTGAATTGGAGCAGGCTGCCCGCGATAAAGAAGCTTTTCTCTTGAACCCGGCAAATGCCGCCAGCGCGGTTAATGAAAACAATATTGAGCAAAGCAAAGACGCGGCAATTATTCAATCGGGTGAGGCATTGTACGCAAATCGCTGTACGCCTTGCCATGGTGCTAAGGGTGAAGGTATTGTTGGACCTAACTTAACGGATGAATTCTGGTTGCATGGTGGCGACGTAAAGGACGTGTTTAAAGTCATTAAATATGGCGTTCCGGAAAAAGGCATGGTAGCATGGGAAAAATCCATGAGTGCACAGCAAATTGCTGACATTACCAATTATGTGCTTTCCCTGCAAGGTAGCAAACCTGCCAACGCAAAAGCACCACAGGGCGATAAACAACGTTAACTATGGCCATCCATCCCAAGATAATAAAAGGTAAGCTTTATCAGTACCGCAGTTTATTAAGTTACTTTTTTCTGGGGCTGCTCTTTGCAGCCCCATTCATAAAGTTCAGGTCTGAACAACTTGTATTACTAAATGTTCTGGAACGAAAATTCGTGTTCTTCGGAATTATCTTCTGGCCACAGGACTTCTACCTCTTTGTACTGGCAATACTTACTTTTATCGTCTTCATTGTACTATTTACCGTAGTATTTGGACGCGTTTTCTGCGGCTGGGTGTGTCCGCAAACCATTTTTTTGGAAATGGTATTTCGTAAAATTGAGTACTGGATCGAAGGTGAACCCGTAAAACAAAAGAGACTCAATGAAAGATCAATGGACTTTGACAAGTTCTGGAGGAAAGCGCTCAAGCATGGTTTATTTTTCCTGATCTCTTTTGTGATTGCAAACGTCTTTCTGGCCTATATCATTGGTTCAGACACATTGATCGAAATCATCACTCAACCCATATTGAGCCATCTTTCCGGCTTTATTGCCATCTGGATCTTCACGCTTATATTCTACCTGGTATTTTCCCGTGTCCGGGAAATTGTTTGTACGGTCATTTGTCCATACGGCAGATTACAGGGCGTTTTGCTCGATAGTGATAGTATCATCGTGGCCTACGATTACAATCGTGGAGAGCCACGGGGCAAGGTACAAAAGGGTTTCGAGGCATTGAAAGGAGACTGTATAGACTGCAAACTTTGTGTGCAGGTATGCCCTACCGGGATTGATATTCGTAATGGAACCCAAATGGAATGCACCAATTGCACTGCATGCATTGACGCATGTGATATGGTGATGGAAAAGACACACCGACCACTGCGNNGTCGTACTCATGTCTCTTCTTTCCTTTCTAATGATAGACAGGTCAGACGTTAAAACCACCATTCTCCGCGCCAGTGGAACCTTGTACCAGATGCGTAACGACAAGCTTGTAAGTAATTTGTATAATGCGGAACTTGTAAATAAAACAAGCAGACCGCTGGAATTTGAGATTGTGCCGGAAGACAAAACCCTCCAGATTCAATACATTCAAAAGCAAAACAAACTGGAATACGGCGGACGCGTAAAACTCACCTTCTTCGTATTAATGCCGCAAAACTCGGTTAAGATGTTTAAATCTAAGATTAAGTTTAAGCTACTTTCAGACGGCAAGGTAATCGACAATTTTGAAACAACATTTATAGCACCACCAAACAATTAAGATATGAACTGGGGAACAAAATTAGTAATCGGCATGGCTTGTTTTATGACCATGATCATCGTGTATGCTGTGTTAATGATGCGCAGCGACAAGGATGCATTGGTAGACACCGACTACTATGAAAAAGGAATTAACTACAACTTAGAATACCGCAAGAAATCTCATGTGCGCCAGGATCGTGCGGAACCAAAGCTTGAGCTGCGCAATGACAGCCTTGTGGTAACGTTTGCAAGATCAGCAACCGGTCAGCTGCGCATGATACGCACTGCTGATAAAGCTCTCGATCAACAGTATGAAATAGATACTGACACTGCGAAGGTTTTTACGATCCCCGTACGGCAGAAAGCCAGAGGGCTTTGGAAAGTACAGCTTGATTGGACAAGTATGGGAAGACCCTACCTATTTGAAAAAGAATTGATGTTACCATGAGCGAGACCTATTTAGCTTTTATGATTGGCCTGCTGGGTAGTGTACATTGCATTGGCATGTGCGGCCCGCTGGCGTTTGCCGTTCCTTCTCTACAGAAAGGTGCCGGCTGGCTTCTGCTTGATAAAAGTATGTACCAGGCAGGCCGAATCGTTTCTTACTGTGTTCTTGGATTGATCATCGGCTTGATTGGCAGCCAGCTCTGGATGGCCGGCATGCAACAANNGATCATCGGTATGATTAATGGATTGCTACCTTGTGGGTTTGTTTATCTAGCACTTGCTGGTGCGGTAAACCAGCAAACTGTTCCGGATGCAATAAGCTATATGTTTTTCTTTGGTTTAGGTACTGCTCCATTGATGCTTATTGCAGCTGTAACCACCGGTATGACTGGTGCAGTAGTGCGCAACCGCATCAATAAAGTTATCCCATACATGATGGTCTGTTTAGGCATCTGGTTTATACTAAGAGGGCTGGACCTAAATATACCTTATTTAAGTCCAGCCCTTCACACTGGTACTGCAGTTTGTAAGTAGTCGCTTACCCCGCCATACTGAATAGCTGTGTTTTTGGCTGGTTTTCCCACAACCTTGCATCTAAAGTCATGCAGATGTTTCTGAGGTAGTGTTTGCCAGTTTCAGTAANNTCTCCCAGGTGGTAAAACCTTTACACATGATGTTTAAAATGTGCTGCCTTAAGATTAAATCTTCAGTATTGGAAAGATGCCCTTTAAATACCGGAAGTTGTCCTTGGTTGATCAGCTCCAGATAAGTTTCTACTTTCTTTTCATTCTGCGCAAAGCCTGCCCATGAGTCGGATATTGAAGAGACGCCGAGGCCAATCATCAATCTGCTGTACTGATCGGTATAACCCATGAAATTGCGGTGCAGTTTACCTTCCTGCGCAGCAATGTACAGGCTGTCGCTTTTCAGAGTAAAATGGTCCATGCCGATTTCTTTATAGCCAGCAGCTCTTAACATCTGTCGACCCGTTTGATAAAGCATTTGTTTTAGTTCGGCGTTTGGCAGATCTTTCTCCGTGTAACGACGTTGCCCTGGCTTAACCCATGGTACGTGAGCATAGCTGTAAAAAGCAATTCGGTCTGGCTTGAGACGGATTACCTCAGCCACGGTTTCCTGTAGTCCTTCAAGCGTTTGAAGTGGTAAGCCGTAGATCAGGTCGTAGTTGATGGAATTAT